>CABPZV010000016.1 GCA_902462015.1 uncultured Eubacteriales bacterium
AGGAGAGCATCCACCGTGAATATATCCGGTAAGAGGCAGAAGATCCCTTGATTTCAGCATTTCAATTGACTTTTCTCCCACGGCCTTGGCGGCTTTTTTCAGATCAAGTTCTCCGTCTGAGGGAAGCATAAAAACATAATGACTTCCGGATTTACCTGTTGTAACAAGCGTTTTAAATACACATTTCGGACTCTGTCCCAGAACGGCGGCAACCTCAGACGCGCTTAACGCATCTGTTCCGGAATAATCATGCGGTTTATATAAAATTTTTTTGCTCTCTATTATCCGCATTACATTTGTCTTGAAGTCCATTTATGCAGCCATCCCTTTCGCATTTATATTAGATAAGCCTATAGGCGCCGTCCATCTCGGAACAAATCGTCTTCTCATAAAAAACTTTTAATGCACGGTTAAGGTATTCCGTATCCTTTGCCCCTGCTGTTTCCAATGCCGAGTGCATTGCAAGCTGGGCCAGTCCAATGTCTGCCGTATTTACAGAAACCTGCGTATTTGAGATGCAACCAAGAGTAGACCCTCCGGCCATATCAGCTCGGTTAGCATATAGCTGTACAGGCACGCCGGCCTCTTCACAGATAAGGCGTACCACTGCTTCCGAAAGTGAATCGGTCGTATACCTTTTATTTGCATTACATTTTATCACAACTCCGCCGTTCATGTAAACACAGTGATTCGGATCTCTGTATTCAGTATGATTCGGATGTACCGCATGAGCATTATCGCAGGATACAAGAAAGCTCCCGGCAATAATACGGCAGTATTCGGTAAAATCTCCCCCTGACGAATTCACAATTCGTCTAAGAACATCGTACATAAATGTCGCTCCTGCTCCCTGCATAGTTTGACTTCCAATCTCCTCACTGTCAAACATACAAAATACAGGTATACTTCCGCTTTCCCCGGAACACAGAAATGCAGAAAGCGACGCATAGACACATTGAAGATCATCAAGACGCGGGGCAGATATAAATCCGTTCCATTCCGCCCCCGGCTCCGGGTTAAACAGCACAAGTTCCGAAGAAAGAATATCCGCTTTATCAGTACCGGCTGCATTTGCTACTGCAGAAAGCAAATTTTCTTTCCCGTTGTCGCAACGATAAAGAGGAAGCATATCAACCGCGGCATTATATTTTGTCCCTTCATTTGCACTCCGGTTCATATGTATTGCGACATTAGGGATAATTGCCTGTATGCCGGGAAGCCTAACCGTTCTCGGAGATACCTGATTCCCTTCCTTTAGCATAATACGTCCGGCAATAGATAAAGGTCTGTCAAGCCAAGAAGCGCAAAGCATTCCACCGTATGTTTCGCAAGAAAGCCTAACGGTAAAACCGTCCGGAATTTCTGCATTTTCTTTTATTTTTATACACGGACTGTCACTATGAGACGCTGATATCATAAAACCTGTATATTTACCTTTTGGCATACGGAAAGCTATGAGCGACGAACCGCCGCGTACAGTATAGTATCCGCAGCCGTCCGTAAGTTTCCATTCTTCATTTTCACGAAGCTCAGTAAAACCGGCATCACGTAAAAGTCCGCCGACATATTCAGCTGAATGAAACGGAGTCGGACAAGCATCAATAAATTTAAAAAGCTCTCTGTTCATAAAATCACCATGCCTTTCTTTACATTTGCGCCGACAGGCACAAATAGAGCGTGAAAAGTGCACTGTGGCTTACAGATTTCCTCATTTTTCACGCTTATCCTCCGTCACCTCCAGCAACGGTCTAAACTGTATACTGAAATTATAATATATAACAACGGAAAAATCAAGTCAAACATACCCATGTTCTACTATGCATTTTGAGATATAACTTAGGCAAGATGTCCCGCCATTAAGGCTGCAGCCTTAATGGCGGCGGGTTACATTTCACCATTCAGTGGGAGATACAATCTCCCACTGAATGGTTGCCACTCCATTTGACGGTGCAAGCCCCTTATTGAAAATTTGCTTTTTAAACATTGACACAGAACATCAATGCGTGATAAAATGCCTTAACAGAAAAGATAGATTCCTAAGCTTTTCATTGCATCGGAAAAATTAAACCTTTGTGGAATTTTTTTAATGAAAGGAACCATACAAAGAATTATGTCGATTGAAAAAGTACGGGCATTTTTTAAGGCCGCCGGTATTGATAACAGAATAAAAGAATTCAGCACTTCAAGCGCAACGGTTGCACTTGCAGCAGATGCTCTACAATGTGACCCCTGCAGAATTGCTAAGACTCTTTCCTTTTCGACAGGAAGAAGTCCCGTTTTGATAGTCTGTGCAGGAGACACACGAATAGACAATGCCAGATTTAAAGCAGAATTTGGAGTCAAAGCAAAAATGTTAAAACCTGAAGAAACAGAAAATTTGATCGGCCACACAATCGGAGGAATCTGCCCGTTTGCTGTAAATAGCGGAGTCATCATTTACCTCGACAAATCACTTAAAAGATTTGACACCGTTTTTCCTGCGTGCGGAAGCAGCAACAGCGCAATTGAGCTTACCATTCCGGAGCTTGAAAAATACTCATCATTCCAAAAATGGATAGATGTATGCAAAGGATGGAGACCGGAAGAAAACGCATAGAAACTTCCCATACAATAAAAGCCATAATCATTATTTCTGCTTATCATGGAATTAAACACTTGCAGTAAAAATAACTTTCCATTTTCTGTTTTACCGTGAAATTAGTCAAAGAAAGGAAAATACAATGCTGAAAAACAAAGGAAAAACTCCTGTTCTATCGGTGGAATACACCGGCGGAAATACCTCCGTGCAGTATGAGATAAAAGACGGTACTGTAACCTGTGATGAATTTAATTTCAAACTACAGAATGAAAATGGTATCTATACGCCGTATATATATTCGAACACCGGCCCGGCACTGAAGGCTATAGACATTAAATATCCTCTGGAATCAGATTTTTTAAATAGAAATCCCATGTTCTACAGCGATATGAACTGCACAAACGATATTACAAAATGCGGAAGGCTGGACGAAGAATCCAAAGTTTGCAGCAGAACTCTTGTCTTAGTCAAAACTGAGGACGATGAAAATTCCGGAGGCATTGGATTTCTGACAGCCCATAGATTTTATGCATGGATTCTTCTGACATCCGGTGCATTCACAGTACACTATGACATGGAAGACAAGCGCCTGATTTCCGGCAAGAAATACAGGCTCGAAAAATATACCATATGCGATGAGCCGACCGACAGCTTTTTTAAACGGTATTCCTCACTAATAAGCAGGGAGAATAATTCGAGACCGCTATCCTCAGCCCCAATCGGATTTTGTTCATGGTCATGCTACTACGGCGAAGTTAATGAAAACAAAATACTAAACTGCACAGAAAAACTTAAGCTTTATGCAGACAAAAAAGCAAATCTCGTACAGATTGACGACGGCTGGCAAAAAAGCCATTCTTTTCCCGGAAAATGGGAAGAAAACCCGGAACGCTTCCCGAGGGGACTGGCTTATACGGCGGATAAGGTACACGAATACGGATTAAAATTCGGACTTTGGCTCGCTCCTGGTCTAATCGATGAAAAATCAGAGTATTACAGTGAACTCAAGCCGCTTGTCCGTACCGACGCATCACCGATCCCAGAAGTTCATCCGTTTGATCTTGATAATCCGGAATATTATAAGCTTCTTCGCACTACTTTCCGGAAAATGATGGATGAATACCACGCAGACTACTTCAAGCTGGATTTCCTTGACGGATTACTCGGAAAAATGGGTGCAGGACAAAAAGATGTTATCAGATACAAAACAGATTACTGCGTCGCGCTGTTCAGAAAAGCCATGCAAACAATACGCGATACTGTAGGGAATGACATTATCCTGCTGTCCTGTGGCTCACCTATACTTGAATGTGCAGGTATCTTTGACATTCAAAGAATATCATGCGACATAATTTGGGGAAAAGACTTCGGTGTTCCTTCATACTGGGCAATAATGCAGCAGGTAACTTCAACCGTCTTTCACCGCTATTTCTATAATCATAGTGTGTTTTTAAATGATCCTGACGGTCTCGTCGTCCGCGATTACGACAACGGAGACGGATTCGACTGCACATATTCGGAAGCTCAATTCTGGGCTATATCGGTAGCCTTGTCCGGCGGTTCTGTTCTTTACAATGAAGAACTTGAAAATTTGAGTCCGGCAAGGAGAAAACTGATTCTCGATCAGCTGCCGCCACTCGGTATAACCGGCAGGCCGGTCAATTATTTTGAGGAAAAACCGGAAGCAGTAGTAGCAGAGCTTGACAGTGACACATGCTTTCTCTGCCTGTTCAATTATACTGATAATCTTAGGGACATTACTTTCAGTCTCGACAAAATCGGAATGGGCCGTTCCATGATCTTTGACTGTATTAAAAGAAAATATGTAGAAACCGCTTCGGAAATCAAATCCTCTCTCATGAATCCGCACAGCGCCGCGCTGTTTATGATAAAACGGATTCCTTCGGAACCTTCCTTTCTGTATTCAACCGAGAATCTTTTTTTAGGTCAGAACACTCACGGAAAAGATTTATGCTTAAATGCAGTTCACAGCCCAGAAAAAGCTAATGGCGAAAAGCTCTATGCATTTTATCCCTCCGGATATTCGTTTCCGGACTGTAAATCAAAAACAGAAACCGCTGACGGAACAATTGTTTGTATAGACTGACAGCGGCATGATTTTTGAGCGGTCACATAGCATTAACAAACTATGACCTGTTTATACGGCTCAAAAAGTCACGATCATTATATGTATATATTAAGCGCACTCCGGATATTAGCCAAAAAACTAATATTTGGAGTGCGCTTCAATAAGTGCTTTACCTTGCTGTACCTAACACAATTCCGCAAATATCGCAAATGCTTTTTATGCTGTAATTTGCTTTTTCGCAGCCGTATGCAGCTCCAATCGCCGCTGTGTCAAAGCCTCCCGCGTAGCCTGCGTCAATTCCGGCAGAAGCATCCTCAACAACGAGACAATCACTCGGTACAAGTCCTATAAATTCGGCTGCTTTTAAAAACACTTCCGGAGAAGGTTTCGAATGTGTTATATTGTTTCCGTCGCTCACTGCGTTAAAGTATTTACGCAGTCCAGTTTTTTCAAGAATAAGCGGCGTATTCCGCGAGGACGACCCTACAGCAAGCAGGACTCCTTTACTATGAAGAAAATCCAGTGTATTCCTCACATCGTCAGAACAATCCGCATCGGTCATTTTTTCAAGAAGGCCGCGGTAAATATCATTTTTTTCCGAAGCGATAGACAATTTTTCTTCTTCAGAATATTTTTTGCCACTGCCTTCGAGAATAATATCAAGACTTTTTAACCGGGATACCCCACGGAGACGGTCATTAACCGATCGGTCAAATTTTATGCCAAGTCTATCGGTTATTTTTTTCCACGACTGATAATGAAGCTCATCGGTTGAGCAAAGAACACCGTCAAGATCAAAAATCACACCCTTGTACCTAATGCCGATCACCCCTATATATTATAAATTATAATCAAACCGCAATGTTTCGAGGTTTTGCTATGAAAAATCGCTGCTCTCAGCAGAGAAACGAAACTTACTAACCTAAAAACTAAAGCTTTTAGGTTGGTATATCATAAACCGAAACCCGCTTATTCACAGCATCTCCGGTTTCAAGCAAAAAAATCATCGCAGCCGCAAGATTTCCGTAGGAGACAGAATGAATCGGCATAGCACCAGTATCATTTTTTACAATCTCTTCGCCTGCAATTACATATCTGCCTGTTGCCGGACGGTCAAAATCATATATGCCGTTCGGACAGACATAAGTCCACCGTACATCTTTATGTTTTGCAAGCTCATCAAAGGATCGTGACTGAGCGGCTGACATAACTCTCATATCCGACGGAAATGAAGGATCCTCGTGAAACCTTTTGTTATGTTCAGCGTCAGTGTATAGACTTCCAGCACCGCCGACAATCATCAGTCTTGTTTTTTCGCCGGAAAGGCAATCACAAAGATGCTGAACAGATTTCATGTGAAGATCTGCAAGGGCATTGTCCCAAACTCCGAAGCAGTCAATCGCCGCGTCAAAACGGCTCAGTGTTTCCCGATCCAAATCAAATAGGTCCCGTATTTCGATTCTAACCTTAGACGGAAGTTTCGGATCTCTGTCATCCGGTTTTATAAATGCTGTAACATTATGTCCGCATGACACTGCCTTGAATACAATCGTCCTTCCGGAACGTCCGGCAGCACAGATAACTGCAATATTCATTTATATTAATCCCCCATGCCGCCTCAGCGGCGAAAAACAATTCATAAAAATTAGAAAATATACCGCTAATTTTGTCCGGAAATTTCATAGATTAGCCTACAAATTTGAGAAATAGCATCTTCAAGTGCCTTTGGATCATGAGGAATAAAATGCATTCCGGAAAGCTGTCCGAGCGTAATCGAACACTTTTCTCTGTCCTCACTGGCCGCAATATTTGCAAACGCCGGAACTTTGTCAAAGAGAATTTTCATTGCACGGGCGTCATGAGAAATTACATCAAGCGGAGTATCACTGTCATATAATCTGAGGTAATCTGTATCAGGCGTATAAACAAAATGGTATCTGCCGCTTTTCAGAACTTCCGTTTCGCCGCCCCGGCCGGGAAGATGAAGCTCCGCCGTGCACCCGAACGGAATTTCCACATCCACGCTCAGAATTCCGTCATCATAAATTCTCCATCCGCAAAAATAGCGCCCGTTCGGAGAATTGTACTCAAAGGAAATAAAACCAAGCCTTATATCCGGTTCAGGAGCTATAATCGCCTTAGAAAAGCCCGGCTCAGCCGGACGAATGCCGGCCGCATAAGCAAAGAGAAATTCCGAGACAGATCCGTATGCGTAATGATTAAGCGAATTCATTCCGGTTCCGCTGATTTTTCCGTCAGGCAAAAGTGAATTCCAGCGCTCCCAAACTGTAGTCGCTCCAAGATTTACACAGTACAGCCAAGACGGGTATTCCTCGGACAATAGAAAATCATACGCACGCTTCAATAGTCCTTTTGAAGCAAGCACCGAACAGATAACAGGCGCCCCGACAAAACCGCCTTTAATTCTATAGCTATCACGCCGAAGACGTTCTTTCAGCTGACTTATCAACGTGTCTTTATCAATGTAAATGCCAAATCTCAGTGCAGTGATAATTGCCGTCTGAGTATCTATGGCAAGTCTGCCGGACGGAGTAAAATATTCACGAAAAACTGCACTTTTTATTCTTTCTTTAAGCTCGCTGTAAAAAAAACTGTCTTCCCTCTTATTTAATAGATTTGCTGTCTCAGCTACAATACTGGTCGAGTGGTAATAATATACAGAAGCAATAAAATAATCATCCGTACCTCCTTTCATAGAAGTAGGAGTAATTCCATCCTGAGCAAGCCAGTCCCCAAAATGAAAGCCTGTATCGTACAAATATGAGTTGTTACCCTTTTTGTCTTCATTTCTGATATAGTCGACCCAGTCTTTCATGAGAGCGTAATTTTTTTTCAAAAAACGAAGATCTCCGTACTGACGGTAAAGCGTCTGAGGAATCAGTACCGCTGCATCTCCCCATACGCTGCAGACTCCTGACGAATGTTCAAAGTCAGGCAGATAGTTCGGAACTCCGCCTCCCAGAAATTTCTGTGATATTCGCAGTTCATGCAAAAATTTGGTGTAAAAAGCCCGGGTATCCATAAAATAACAGGCTGACGGAGCAAATATCTGCGCATCTCCCGTCCAGCCAAGCCGTTCGTCACGCTGCGGACAGTCCGTCGGCATATCTATAAAATTTGATCTCATTCCCCAAAGGCAGTTGCGAAACAGCCTGTTTATCTTTCCATTCCCGGTTTCAAGTTTTGCGGTCTGCTCCATTTCTGAGTAAACAACACAGCCCGTAAAGTCCTCCGGATCAGGAGTTTTCCAGCCGACCAACTTGACATAACGAAACCCGAAATAGGTAAAATGCGCTCTTACCGTCTCTCTTCTTCCATCTGAAATATAAACGTATTTTGACTTGGCAGTCCGGTAATTATCATTGTAAAAGCACCCATCCTGAAGAACCTCTCCAAATTCGAGTTCGACACGAGTTCCGGGACTAAAATCGGCTTTGAATTCAATATAACCTGCAAAATTCTGTCCCATATCAATTACAGTCTCATTTTTAGGCGTGACAATGACGGCTGCGGGCTTTAAAGTATCCATTACACGGATTTCCGGACTGAGTCTATCCGAAAAATTTTCTTCTCCAAAAATATTCCCGTCAGCAACAGACAAAACACGTACAGACTTTTCTGTATTCTCATCGTTTCCCCAGAGCTGACGGTTAAGAATTTCTCCGTCATAAATTCCGGAATCTTCAATATCGGATCCGCGGTAAATCCAGTCTTTTCCGCTGTGTATAATATCCGTTTTACCGTTTTCATATTCAATTCTAAGTTCTGCTGTAACCGCCATGCAGGGAGAAAATATTTTTTCGGAGAGCCTGGGGCCAAAGCGTCCGACACACCAGCCCTTGCCGACATATATTTCAATAATATTCTCTCCCTGCAATATATTAAGAGGATATGTGTATATCTGAAGAAAGGTGCTGTAATCGGTATATCCCGGAGCAAGCAGCTCCGATCCGACTTTTTCTCCATTTAAATACAGCTCGTAAACTCCTGCTGCAGATACATATGCCCTTGCCTTTTTAACAATATCCGCCGCTGTGAAGCGTTTTATAAAAACAGGATGAAACGTATCGTTTTTTTCCGCGGCAATCCATCTGCCGGCAAACGGCTCGGTCATTTTCCCGGTCTCAAAAAAAGCTGTGCCGCTTACCGCCGTTATATTTCTATCTGACCTTACTGTTACACGCAGATAATACCTTGTGCGCGGACTAAGTTTAATCTCAAGTTCTGTTCCGGAACATCGCAGATCTGCTCCGGATTTTGTAAAAATAATATCCGAAAAATTCTCATCCAGCGAAACATCAATTTCTGCAAACTCCTGATATCCCCAGGCACACCCGGCAACGCGCCATGACACCACCGGACTTTCTAAAGCGTATCCGATTGGATTTGTTATGCCGTTTATTTTCACATTCTCAATTCTCATATACAGTTTGTTCCTGAATCAATATATTAATCTCTTTCTCCGGGACAATAAAAAACCTTTTTAAGCCATATGGCAAACAAATCAGTCCAACATTCCGTACCTTTATAATCCCCCGGAGGCGCCCATCTGCTGTACTCCCTGTCTCTTGCGCTGCCGTATCCATGTCCGCCCTCCAAAAAAGAATGCATTTCAAAGGGAATCTTCAGCTCATGGCACTTTGAAGCGTAGGCAATCTGATTTTCTTGGCTGACCACAGAATCGTCAATAGAACTGACAAGAAAAGCAGGCGGAGAATTACTTGTCATGTGATTCGTAACCGTATACTTTTCAATATATTTTTTCCTGTCGCCTGTTAAAAAACCGTCTCCAAACATGGGAATTAAAAGATCTGCAGCATCCGTAAAAATCAGCTTTGCATATACAAGAAGCAGAGCGTTTGCGCATGAACTTTCTCTGTCTGTTTCATCAGGTGTATAATTTGGAAGTTCCACGATTTCTGAACATGTGTTTGCTGCATAAGCGGCAAGATGTCCCCCTGCGGAAAATCCGCCGAGACAGATTTTATCTTTGGCAAACCCATATTCATCCGAATGCGCACGCAGATAACGGACCGCCCGGCGGCAATCGGTGAGCATCGCAGGAAAGCGATATGGGCTGACACGGTAATTCAGTGTAAAGGCGGTAATACCGTATCTGTTAAGCAATCTCGCTACAGGAGCTGATTCCTCCTCTGTCGAAACATCGATATATGCACCCCCGGCGCATAGCAGAACACATATTTTACTATTTTTAACAACATAAGGCACAAGATACGGCACATCATCAAACTTGTCGCTTACTCTGCCGCTTATAATTGTATTATACCATACCGCCGTGTCAAAATTTTCAGCAGAATCCAATCTTCGATTATCCGGATTAAAAACCGCCGCCATCGCAGAAGACGGACTAATATCCGAATTTATGGCAAGATAGTCTTTTTTTGACCGTCCTGAATTGAAAGGGATACTTTCTCCCCAGATTTTGATTTTATTCATCACTGCCGTTCCTCCGTCACAACACTTCTCCGCGAAGATATACCGCCTATCTTTGTTCTTACGGCTCCCTCGTTCGTCTGATAAATCATAAAAATTACAAGTATTGAAGCGTTTATAAGAGGAATTACATAATTGTTCCAGTTCTGCGCAATCTGTATCTGACCAAGCCCTATCTGAATAAATGAATAGGAAATGACACCGATAAGTATTCCGATTTGCTTGTTAGTATACTTCATAAGAAACGTACCGAAAAACAGCGGACAAAAACATTCAAACATAATAGATACAGTACCGAAATTAATTGACGGCTGAACTGCGTTTGCATATGAATAATTGACTATACCTGCTGCACCGAGAAGAAGACCGGCCACAATATAGCACCCTACTGCATTTTTAACTTCATTTATCCCTGTACTGACCGAAATTTTCTGACCTGTCTGCAGCGCGCGGTAGTCATATCCAAACTTTGTAAAGTGAAAGACAGCCACCATAAAAATTACTGATGCAACAGTAATAATAATCATAGTCGTAATATCGTCACTTATTCTGCAAATTTCAGGAGTAACCGTCTTTTTAAGCTGCAAAGTTTCAACATTACCGTTGTACGCATAACTGCGCACAATCCAATATGCAACAGCTTCATAAATTAGAGTCATGCCGAGAGAAACAATCATCATCGGAAGACGCAATAGTATATATACAAGCCCTGAAAGAACACTTAAAATCATTCCTGTAAGCATCGATGCAAGTATTGTCAAAACTACATTGTCGCCGGTTTCAATCCCCACAATAAAACCAATTACCGTAGACAAAACAATAATAGCTCCAACGTCAAATCCCATTCTTCCTGTATGGAGGTTAATTGACACGGCAAAACAGAGCAGCGAAAAATAACATATATTTTTAAAAAAGCTGCTTATGTTTCCGGATATCCCTCCAACAAACAAATTTGCCCCCATCGAGTTGCACAGAATGAACATAAGAAAAAAGCATATCAGGGGAAGCGCCGCGCAGCCGAGGATTTTTCTAACAGTTTTGATTCCATTTGAACTATTCATTTATTAACATCACGCCTTTCCCGCTCGCATCAAACAGCATTAAGCTCCGGAAAAACAGACAGAAAATTAGCATAAGGTTATTACATGCCGCGTCGCGGCATGTAAACCACCTTATAATATATGCTGTTCTCCAGACCCTCTCTAATCAGATTTTTCAGCCCTTTGTCTCAGAATCCGACTCAAAATGAAAAACTTTATTTCCGCTCTCCTTGTAGGCGTTTGTTATAGCCTTAGTTGCCTGATAGAGTCCACCCTCGCCGAGAGTACAGTCAAGAGCGCATATCTTGGCGAATTCGCTGTCTGTCAGTTTCTCGGCGCCGCTTTCATTTTTGCCAAGCTCCGTTTCAAGAATATAAGCAGATAAAAACTCAGAACTAAAGAAATATCCTCCATTTTCGTTTTCAACCGTATCAAGTGTATCGTAGTCGGAGGCACTGGTAATCTGTAGGCTCTGCTGTTCTACCGAGATAGGTTTGCCGTCGATCCTTACAGCTTCCCCCTTATATATTGATTTAAGAAGCATCGCAAAGGCAGGTCCTATATAAGAATTATACTTCGCAATATCAAATATGAGTTTTCCGTCCTCAAACATAGTCTTAAAGGTCGCACCCAATGAGTCATTTCCGACATATACACACTTTGTTCCATCAGGCGCAAACGAAGAAACCTTATCCGCAGAACCTGCGCAGAATACAGCCTCCACTCCTGCGGCAGAGGAAAGCTGTACTACTGTTGCGACAGCCGCAGTATCTCCCTGCAAAAAACTGTAACCTCCTGCCTGCGCAAGAATTGAATATTTATCGCTCTTGAATGATGAAAGATTTACACCAAGATCCTTTTCAATCTGAAGGGCAATTTCCTTCCAGTTTTCACGTTTGCATTCGATTCCACCATATGCTACGGTAGGATCATCATCGTGCATGGCTATAAAGAAGCCTGCAATACGAAGCGCGTGCATGGGCTGTCCGTAGGCTGCCGATCCGGTAAATACCGAATACTGAGTATAACCCTGACTTACAGCAGCTTTTCCCATCTGATAACCTGAAAGAACTTCGCCGTAATTAGAAGGTCCGGTAGCTCCGACATAGTAAGAATAATCGCTGTAATCTTTTATAATTACGTTTTCATCCTTAACAAGTGCATTTTCAGAATCCTCAAAATCAGGGTGCGCAGCTCCGATAACGCTAAACATTTTATAGGTTTCACAGTTTTTGATGATGTTCGTAGGGTTATAGCTTGTCATAACTATAAGTCCGTTATATCCGAGAGACGCATAATTCTGAACTGCAGCCAGCTCCTCGTCAGCACTGTTCAGCTCGGTCGAAAAGTCAATCTCAACACCCATCTCCGCGCTAAGAGATTTAAGATACCCTGCCCAGGCAAGAGCCTCTTCACTCGATGTGTCTCCGCGCAACACTCCGATTTTAGCCGTTACATGTTTCCCTCTGTTTCCGCATGATGTCATAGAAATAACAGAAGTTATAAATAACACAGATGCAAGAACAGCAGATAATATTTTCTTTTTCATAACTATTACTACTCCTTTTGTTTGTACTTAGAGTTTTGTCCATCTTCAGCAATGCTGAAATACTGTTTTTCTGAACAGCAAGAACAAAACAATTCAATTTTTTATCTTGGCAGCAGCCTCGGTCTGGTAGCCATTCCAAGAAGAAATGCTACAATTAAGAAAAGTACAGCCTTAACTATCATTGAAATATAGTCAGAACTTGAACCTATTCCCGCGTACATAAGCACATTGTACATGAATTCATCAAGAAAGGCCATTGTGCACCCTCCTATAAAGGCGGCGAATGCCTTTGCTTTTGGTCCTCCGGAAAGAGCCATACCGCCGAAAACAATAGCAATTAGCATATTCATTCCTACAGATGAACCTGTAGACGTAGTTACCGACTCTGTTGGCAACGTTGCGCAAAACGCTGCAAGACCGATCCCTACTCCGGCCATTGTAAAGGAGATAAATGCAAGTCTGACAGAAGATATTCCTGAGAGTTTAGCACAGACCGGATTTCCTCCGAGAAATTTCTGCTCTCTTCCTATCTTAGTAAAATAGAAGATAAAACAGCAGATAAGAACATAAACTCCAAGCAGAATAAACCGGAACCAAACAGTGTCAAGAATATTTGTAAAGATTTCCCTGTCAGGATTTGACGGATTTGAAAATTTCAGATATACAGTATTTTTTCCTACAATAAAGCTTGAAATTGTTGAAAGCACCGTCATCATTGCAACCGTCATTATAAATACTGGCAGATTAAATACCGATGCAAGAAGATAATTGACAAGAGATATGGCTGTCGCCAACGCAACGCAAACCGATATCATCAATATTAGGCTTCCTGTATTTGTATACACCAAAGAACCGACAATTGCACACAGAAGCATATTGGCTCCGAGAGAAAGGTCAAAAGAGCCAATCGCGAATATAAAAGATGCTCCGGTCGCTACAAATGCGACAAGAATTATATTGTTGACAATGACCTCAAGTTGAATTGAAAATCTATACCCTGTAACAGCAAGAGAAATAAAATAAAGCGCAATAATCGCTGCAAGCCCTATCAGTGGTATATAACCGACAAACTTTGAAAAGAACAACGCTCTTTTCCTCTTCTTATCGGATTCAAGCTCATCATATAATGTAGGATTTATCTGATGTTCCATTTTAATCACCATACCCTTCTTGAAGTAAAGGATGCAGCCAGAGTATGATTTTTCTCTAATATCACAGCCATTCCCCCTATATCATATATTTAATAATTTCATTTTCGTCATAACCGTCTCCGCGCGTAAATTCCTTTTTAATGCGGCCATCCTTCATAATAAGCAGCCGGTCACACATTCCCATCAATTCAGTCATTTCCTCCGAAATCATTACGATGGTTTTTCCGTCAAGCTTCATTTTATAGAGAAGCTGATACATAGCCTGTTTAACGCCGATATCTACGCCGCGTGTAGGACAGTCAAGAATTAAAATATCAGAGCCGCATCCAATCCATTTAGCGAAAACAACCTTTTGTTTATTTCCTCCGGATAAATCCGATACTGGCTGATCAATAGAAAAATATTTGGTGGACAATGCGTCAATATTCTTTTCAACGTAGGTTCTTTCTCTGCCTGAAAAAATCAGACCGAACTTGGTTTTAATAATATCTAATCCCGCTATAGCAACGTTATCGCGGATTGTAGTAACCATATTTAAGGATTCAGTATCACGATCCTTTGCAACATATCCTATACCGCATCTCATTGCAAAATGCTCATCACGGACAGCTTCAAATTTCGTCGCACCTCGAATTCCTGATTCTTCTGTTCTCCGCCTGTTAACCAAAACATTTCCCATGTCCAGCTTCACTGCACCATACAAAGCTTTGCCAAGTGTATGCATTCCACAGTGTGAAAGTCCACCAATTCCAAGAATCTCACCCTTATGAGCCGAAAGACTGCAGTCAATTATACGATCCCGGTACGTTCCGTTTTTTATTTCAAGTACAGTCTCACTGCTGAATCCATTATTATTGTCATCCCGATAGTAACTTCCCTGAAGTTCCCGTCCAATCATTGAGGAACGTATGGCATCTTCGTCAAATTCTTCCTTAGAGAAAGTGCGGATAATTTTCCCGTCACGAAGGACTGTCAGCGCATTGCATTTCTCCATAATTTCATCAATATCATGGGAAATGAACACAACTGCTTTATCTGCGTCGCGCATACGATTTATAAGCTCATAGATAATCTCGCGCCCGCGCTGTGAAAGCGCAGTTGTTGTTTCGTCTACAACAATCAGCTCGGGATTCTTCATCCACACCTTAGCTATTTCAACAAGCTTTCTCTCCTGCATATCGAGCGAACCGGTAATCATTTCTGCTTTTATATGCGACGCTCCGATATCATCGAGAGCCTTCTGAGC
The DNA here is from genome assembly GCA_902462015.1 of uncultured Eubacteriales bacterium. GTDB lineage: Bacteria > Bacillota > Clostridia > Oscillospirales > CAG-272 > UMGS911. Next base: position 15,129 of record CABPZV010000016.1, read on the forward strand.
AGCACGGTAAAGTTTCCTTCCACTTACAGGACCAACACTTCCGCCGTTCCTGCCCGAAAACATTCTGAATCTGCCAGCCTCTCCGAGAAACATATTTTCAGCCACTGTAATATCAGGAACTGTGCCGGTCTCCTGTACAATCATTCCCACGCCGCTGTTCATAGCATTAACCATTGAATTCGGATTCCATGGCTTTCCAAGAAAGAACATCTCACCAAAGTCCGCCGGCTGTATTCCTGAATAAATAGAAGTAACAGTAGACTTTCCCGAACCGTTTTCTCCTATAAGGCCGCGAATTTCTCCCCTTCTAACTGTTATATCAACATTTTTCAGTGCCACTGTTGGTCCAAAAGATTTGCATATTCCGCGTACCTCCATTACAGCCTCTTTTTCGTTTTCTCCGTTCATGCTGATCTATCCTCTCTCATGTTTATAACTACACATACTGTGTATACTCAAAGATATGGCCGACTTCAGCTCGGCTGAAGCGCAGACTGTCTTATAAAACAAAGTATGAATACAATCCTGAAGTCTTTAGTCTTATATTAATTCAAAGGTGAGTATCCCACATTCCGCAGAAAGCATCCACCGGGCTTTTGCCTTTAAATTCACTGCGTCCCATAATCTTGTCAATTACTGCCTTTACAGTCTCATCCTTGAATTTATACGCGTTAATATACGTCCGAATTCGAGGCACGTCAATCAGATGATACGGATTGGCAAACGAAATAAATACCGTTGGTATAACTGACTGGTAAAACGGACAATTTACTCCCATTGGATTTTCCCATTCAATTCTTATAGTGGTTTGATTTGATTTGGTAATGAGATTTGCCGCATAAATTATCAGGTCGTATTTCTCCGCAACCGCGGCAAATGGTTCAGCCATACCCTCAAAGCCTTTGCCGCCCTTAAATATATCGACCATAAACCCTTCTCTGTGCAGTGCTTCCGAAAATATTTGTCCGATATCCTCTCCGCCTCCGGAGCCAAATGCACTCTCTCCTGATTTCAGCACATAAAGAAGAACCCTTTTATATTTTTCAGGAGACACAGGAATCAGATTTTGTTTGTCCTTTACAAGTGTTATTCCCTTGTCAGCGCAGTCTTTTTCAATTTTTACATGTTTATCACATCCAATTATCTCTCCCGCTTTTTTAACGTCGGCAAAAATTGTTGAATCCTCCTTTTTTTCATGAAGACGAAGCGCCGCCTTAAGTCCTAAAATCCTCGTTACCGCTTCATTTAGTCTTTCTTGGGTAAGAATTCCCTTTTCAATACCTTCCTCCATAAATGAATAATCTTCATCGAGGTTTTTCGTAAACAGGAACATATCGCATCCGGAAGCAATCGCGTACGGAACAGCCTTTCTTCTGTCCATAGCAATACACATTCCTGCCATTGTAGACGAATCTGTTATAACCATTCCGTTAAATCCCAGCTTGCCGCGAAGCAACCCGTTAATAAGCTCAGGTGCAAGAGTAGCAGGCATAATTTCTTCGTCCTTAATTCCAGGAATAAGAGCTTTTGTATAAGCTGGAAGCATAATGTGCCCTACCATAACCGTCAGCGCACCCGCTTCAATTCCTTCTCTGAATACTCTTCCATACGTCGCATCCCATTCGCTACATGAAAGAGAATTTATACTTGTAACAAGATGCTGATCCCTCTCGTCAACACCATCGCCGGGAAAATGCTTGAGCGATACACACATTCCTTTTGACTGAACAGCCCTTGTAAAAGCTGCTCCTGCCTTTGCAACGAATTCAGCGTTATCTCCATAAAGTCTCGTGTTTGTAATTGGATTTCTAAAATTGTAATCTATATCTATTACCGGCGCGAATGCGTAATTAGCCCCGACCGACATTCCTTCCGTCGCCGCCACCTCTCCCTGAAGGGCCGCAAACGTGACGTCTCCTGTCGCTCCAATAAGCATATTAGGACCGACGTTAGTACCTTCCTTCACAATGCCGTCTCCTCCAGCTTCAAGGTTAGCGGAAATCAGCATCGGTATCCTTGAATATTTTTGAAGTGTGTTGGAAACTTGGCATGCTTCCCTATACGGCAGCACCCTCGCCATCATACCGCCCGGTGCATACTTGCCGCAGATATTTTTTAAGAAATTTTCATCACTTGTATATGTTACAAGGTGAAAAAGCTGCCCGATTTTGTCATGAAGGCTCATTGAATCAAGCGTATTATATACCCAATTAAGCTGTTCCTTTTCAAGATTAAAAGGCTTTTTTCTCAATATTTCAAAGTCAGGCATTTTTCACACTCCCTAATGGTTTATTTTTCTATAAATTCATTTTGTCCGGACAAATAAAAACTATACAATTTTTTTGAAAAGGCAGAATTGCTGCTAATTAAACCTTTGTATTATTATATCCATTATTTCCGACTCTACACAAAATCACACTATAAATTCAGGAAGAGAAAAAATTAATCAGTTTTATCCTCGTTTGACATACCATACGATATATGTTATAATTTTTTATAGAATGTGCATGTTATATGTATACGAACTTTTTGAAATACGCGGCTGCAGTTTCCGCAGAAGCTTGCAAACCGCTGAATTTCAATAAGGGACTTGCCCCGTCAAATGGCGGGGCAAGGGTTGGCAAAGCCAACCTGCCATTCAGTAGGAGATTGTATCTCCCGCTGAATGGTGAAATGTAACCCGCCGCTATTAAAGCGGCAGCTTTAATAGCGATTGCCTTAAGAGGTGGCCACCATTAAGGCCACCGCCTTAGAGGCGGGGGACATCTTGCCTAAGTTATATGAGGAACAGCATTGAAAGAAAAAATTGTAAGTAAAAACGGCGTACCAGTATTCTGCGAATTTAATCAGCATCTTCACAGCGCAAAGCTTGGTTTATATATAAGATGCGGAGCTATGTATGAAGAGTCCAAAAATAATGGAATCACACATTTTTTTGAACACGTTATTTTCAGGAACATCAACAAATTAATGGGAATGAATCTATACAAGCTTCTCGACAGAAATGCAGTTGAATTCAATGCGGTAACCTACAAGGAATTCATGAACCTGTATTTTGTGTTTTCTACAGAGTCGCTTGATTTTGTGCTTGAAATATTCGAGCATATTTTTGAAGAAATCTGTCTGACTCCTCATGAAATAGAAACCGAAAGAAATATAATAAAATCCGAGATATACGAAGAAGATGATAAATCAAGCTTGGACTATTTGGCAGAACAGGAAATATGGAAAAAAACGACGCTTACACAAACTGTCCTCGGTACACCGACCATTCTGAATAAAATCACAAAAAAGAAGCTGAACAGTTTCCGAAAATGGATATTTTCCTCCGGAGACATGTTTGTTTATCTTACCGGAAATGCGGATTTAAAAGCTGCGCATTTAATTGCCGATGCTCTGTCCCACGCCGACATAACCGAATCCGCCGCCAAACGTCTGAACACTGCACCGGTTCCTGAAGGATTTTCAGACAGAAGCCCTTCTGTTGTGGTGAAAAACGGAGATTGCCTTCGAATACAGCTACGCTTTGATTTTTTCAGAGAAGAGGCTCAAAGTGCAGAAATGAATCTTCTCTATGATTTGCTCTTCCGTGGAGATTCATGCTTATTTTACAGCGAACTGACCGAGAAAAGAGGTCTGATATATTCCTACACTCCGATGCTCGAAGAGTATTGCAACATCGGCAACCTTCGCGTGGGATTTGACGTTAAATATCAAAATATAGACGCTGTTCTAACTGAAACAGTTAAGATTTTTAATAAAGTCAAAACTGCAGATATCGACATAGAATCATGTAAAGCTATTTATAAGAGAAACTGCGAGCAGCTCCTTGACGACGCAGACAATCTCAACTGGGACAGAGCATACTATGGGCATATCGCAGATCCGGACTATTCACCTGAGGAGCGTATGCAGCTATATCTGAAAACAAGTAAATTACGAATTTCACAAATTGCCCAATTTTTATTCAGAATAGATAGACTCACAGTTGCTGTAAAAGGGAAAAAATCAAAAATCAGCGCAGAAAAAATAAAACAAATAATGAACGGATTGAAATGAAAAAGAAAGATATCGAAACACAAGAAAATTTTTCGGCTGAATGCGGCCAGGTATATGAAAAAACAAAAAAAGAAAATGAAATTTCTGACAAAATTATCGCTCGTCTTTCATCCGGTGACTACATCCCCTGCAAACCTGAGACGCTCATCGATGACATGAACTTCACAGATCGACAGGAAGCTTTTATGACAGCAATATATGAGCTTGAAGATGAAGGCAAAATTGTATCGATGAAACGCGGGAAAATTGTTCTCACTGAGAATTCTCCGTATCTGCGCGGAACCTACCGTGCAAACGCAAAAGGTTTTGGATTTATCACGCCTGAAGATACATTTTCGTCACGCTTCTGCGGAGACTTATACGTAGATTCAGAAAACACCTGCGGAGCGATAAACGGAGATACTGTTCTCGCGGCAGAAATAAAATCCAAACATTCCGGAGCGCAGAAAAGCAGCGAGGGGATTATTCTTCATATTATAAAACACGAGGTTACAGAACTGTCCGGTACCGTTGAACCAATTCCCCCGCTTCCACGCGGAATCCGTTGTTCTTCCGGTCTATGCGTCAGACCTGATAAAAATATATACACATTTCCTGTTCTCCTTGAAGATGGAGGTTCTACTCTCCCTCACATAGGTTCCAGCGTACAGGTAAAACTGCTTAAATATCCTGACAAAAACGGCTATGCATCAGGAGTTATCACAGAAGTTTTCGGTGAAAGCGGTACCACCGATGCTGTATACGCGTCTATACTCTACGAGTATGGAATTAAATCCGAAAACGGAGGCGGATTCTCGGATACACTGCTCTCGCAGGCCAAGAAGATTTCCGACCGCGGCATATTTTATGAGAATTCTATAGAACATACCGGAGGAGATTTAGACGGACGAAAAGATCTACGCGCTGAAACAATCTTTACTCTCGACGGAGCCGATGCAAAAGACCTTGACGACGCTATAAATGTGCGCCGCAACGGAAACGGATGGATTCTCGGAGTCCATATAGCAGATGTTTCCCATTATATAAAATTTAAATCTCCTCTTGATTGTGAAGCGTTATCCCGCGGTACAAGCATTTATCTGACAGACCGTGTAATTCCAATGCTTCCCCGTCCGATTTCAAACGGAATTTGTTCGCTGACTGCCGGTGCTGACCGTCTGACTATGTCGGCGATTATGAAAATCGATGCTGACGGCAATATAATAGACACAGAGTTGTGTGAAAGTGTAATAAATTCAAAGGTTCGGGGAGTTTACAGCGAATTTAACGATTTCATTGAAAACGGTTCTGCTTCAGAATTTTCGGATAAATACGCAGCTCTCGGATCTATGCCCGATGACTGTGTTGAGCTCTACAGACTGCTTGAAAGAAAAAGCAGAGAGAGGGGAGCTCTTGAGCTTGAAACATCAGAGGCAGTAATTATGCTGGATGCAGACGGAAATCCGACAGAAATTTCAGTACAGAAGCGCGGTATTGGCGAAAGAATGATTGAACAGTTCATGCTATGCGCAAATATCGCTGTAGCAAACAGTCTCAATCATAGAAATGTCCCCTGCGTTTACCGCATACATGAGGAGCCGTCTCCTGAGAAAATTCACAATTTCGCCGTATTCGCCCATAATTTAGGTCTTAACGTATCCTCTCTCAACGCAAAAAAAGTACGACCTGAAGATATTTCTTCAATTCTGGAAGAAGCCGAAAAAAAGGAAATAGGAACGGTCGTATCATATGTACTGCTTCGTTCACTGATGAAAGCTCGTTATGACAGCAAATGTTCTCCGCATTTCGGTCTGTCGTCAGATATGTACTGTCACTTTACCTCACCGATCAGACGGTATCCCGATCTTACCGTACACCGTTTTATTAAACAAATGATAAAAGGTCAGTTATCCGGAAGAGCGCTTAAGGAAGCTGGGATCTTCGCCCAAAAAGCGGCAGAAAAATCAAATATCAACGAGCTTCGTGCCATTTCAGCAGAACGTGCAGTAGAAGAGCTATATAAAGTGAAATATATGAGCAGATTTATTAATGAGGAGTTTGAAGGCATTATAAGTTCTGTAACCTCATTCGGCATTTTCGTGGAGCTGCCAAACACCTGCGAAGGGCTTGTCCCCATTTCCAGTATGAACGGATATTTTGTATACGATGAGAATCTGCTTACCTTATCTAACGGAAGAGTTGTATTTCGTCTCGGAAACAAAGTAAGAGTTAAACTAATATCAGCTGATATACTTCACAGAAAACTCGAATTTTCTCTGGTAGGGACAGATAACGGAGATATTATTTCAAAAGAGAAAAACAATTTAAAATACAATTATCGAAAAAATAAAAAAACAAATAACAGAAAAAAGCACAAAAGAACTGACAGCAGCAACCGAAGACAAAGAAAACGCAGAAAAAAACACCATTAATATAATCCCGATAGCTGTTCACGATGCTTTAAGTTGGGGCGCGATTTCTGTTTCCTCCGCATTGTATACACTTTCATTATCTCTGGCAATCTGCCTGTCCTGAACCGGCCGTTCTTTCTGTGCGTCCTCTTCAGGACGGCATACCAGAGCATAAACACCCGTTATCCCGGCGACAAGAACGCAGGAGAAAATAAGTAAAAAAAACGACCTGGCTTTACCTTTAATAAAATTTCTCATAATTATAACCGTACCTTTCGTACATACTCAACTTATATTCAGTTTCAGCTCCGGTGAAACGCCGCTCAGAATAACCGTAAGGACATAAGACTGCAAGATTTCTTTCAGTCATGAAGTTTTGAATTTAAAAGACATTCCTTCACACTAAAATTTCTGCTTAATCGATTCGTTTGTATGCATATATTTATAAATTATTATTATCCTTGCATATGTGGATTTATGCAGCCGGATTCTTTGAAAATAAATCTTATAAAGGATAACTATTGCAATGGAAGAGACTAAAAAAATCAGAGTAAAAACAACATCTAAAATTTACAATTTGGCTTTTGAAAGCATTTTTAAAGATCAGTTAGAAGAAAAAATTAAAGCTGACAATACTCACCGTTCTTACAAGAGCTGGATAGACACAATATTACACAATTCTAATTATGAATCGGCAAACGGCAGCTCCAGGACTGAAAACGTTGCAGATGAAAGCGGAGAACTTGAGGAGTTTTTAAGTACTCTTGCATCAAAGCTTCCGGAATGTGTGGAAACTATAGAGAGTATGTCGGCTGGTAAAATATTATTTTATGATGACATACACAATAAAATCGACGTTATATATGATGAAAGCGGACTTCTCGGAATGAACTGCAAAACTGTTTTAACCTTTGACAGAAAAAATCCCGATAGAATCGTAATGTACAGAACGGAGGGCTCGGGTACTTCGTTTGTTTTTGACAGTAAAACGCCCAGAATTATGTGCATGTATGAGACGGAAGCAGGTTCCATGGGTATCGGAATCATTACACACAGAATCGTAAATACTGTACCGCAGCTAATTTCCGGCAAAAAACACGCCGCTATCATCATTGACTATACCCTTGAAATGGGCGGAGCTAAATCTGAATATAATCATTTTAAAATGGACATTACCGACGTTACAAAATAAAAATGCAATCCGAACGAAGCTTGTTTTAAAGTATATTTTACAATACCAAGCTAAAAACT
>CABPZV010000017.1 GCA_902462015.1 uncultured Eubacteriales bacterium
TACTTTATATATGATAAAACGTTTACTTAAAGGCAAATTATATGCGGCGCTGATGATTTTTGGCAAAAGCGAAATTTAATTATCAGATGTGCTTTATCTGTAGAAGCGTCGCTTATTTGAAAGGAATGATCATTAATAGTGAAAGCGATTATCATGGCGGGCGGAAAAGGGACACGTCTTTACGACAGTGAAAATCCAAGTCCGAAGGTTTTAAGAAAAGCGTGCGGACGTCCGCTGATTTCGTATGTTTTTGATTCAATAGATTTTATTGACGAAAGTGATATCACAGTTGTAGTCGGTTTTATGGCGGACGCTGTAAAAGAGGCTTTTCCTGAAAAAAATTATGCTTTACAGGGTACAGACGGCTATGGAACCGGTTATGCAGTAAAATGTGCAATTGAGCAGTCCGGACTTGATAAATACGACGGAGATGTTGTAATTCTCAGCGGAGATGTTCCGTGCATTAAAGGTTCAACAGTGGAAGCTCTGTGCAGGCAGCATCAGAGAGAGGGAAACGCCTGTACGCTTCTTTCATGTGTAAGCGGACAAAAGCTTCCTTTTGGAAGAATTATAAGAGATTCCGAAGGAAGAATTTCAGCGATTAGGGAACATAAGGACTGTACTCCTGAGGAGCGAGAGATAAAAGAGCTGAATGTGGGACTTTATGTTTTTAATTGCGCAAAGCTTACGGCTGCCTTGGGAAAAATCAATGCCAACAATGCTGCAGGAGAATACTATCTGACTGATGTCCCCAAAATTATGCTTGACTCTGATGAAAAAGTCGGATCGTATCAGACCGATGACGAAAATGAACTGTGGGGTGTTAATACGGTTGACGACCTGCTCGCTGTTGAAGAGATTCTCCGCAGGACAAAATGACGTTAATAATCAGATTCAGCAGTATGAAGTATGTAGATATAACTTAGGCAAGATTTCCCCGCCATTAAGGCAATCGCCATTAAAGCTGCCGCTTTAATGGCGGCGGGTTACATTTCACCATTCAGTGGGAGATACAATCTCCTACTGGAATGGTTGCCACGCCATTTGACGGGACAAGCCCCTTATTGAATGTGAGCGTCGGTTCATATAATAATTGTTTAAAGGACGATATTAATGAGTCAGAAGATAAATACTCCCTCGTTTCGAACCTCGATTCGGGGATATAATAAAGATGATATAAATAAATATATAAAAGATCTCAACGGAAACTTTGTTTTTGCAACCCGTGATTATGAGGACAAAATCCGGTCGCTTAAGGCGGCTGTTTCGGATAAGGATCAGATAATTGCAAAGCTTCAGAAAGAATTGTCTGACTGCAGGAATGAGCTTTCGAAAGCGGCTGTGGTTAAACCGGAAATGTCATCAGAACATGACATGGGAAAATCGGAGGAGAATGTTAAAGCTTCCGAGTCAGAAGCTCTTATTTCGGCTCTCAGAGAAAGATGTGAGGATATGCTCGGCAGACTCCGGACGTTGGGCGATGAGAAAATGAAGGCTGAGGTCAGAGCGTCGGAGGCGCAGACAAGAATCAGACAGCTTGAGGCAAAGCTGATGTCCGATTCAGAGATTCAGAAACCGTCAGAATGCGATGATCTTGTACATAAGGCCGAAATGTATGACAGAATATCGGGTCAGATTGGCCGGATAATGATCGATGCGCGGGAGAACTCGGATATCATTATTTCTGACGCGAAGAATCAGGCAAAGAAGATACATGAAGAATCTGAAGAGGTGCTTCACCTTGCAGATGCTGAGGCCAACCGTATCAAAGCGGAGGCTGAAAATGAGCTTCGCAGATGCCGGAAAAATGCAGAGGAGTATCTTCGCAGTCTGAGCGGAACATTTGCTTCGGTTTCTGCTGGTGTTGCAAAGCAGGTTGGAACTAAATACGGAGAGTTGGTTTCACTGATATGCGTCCAGCTTCACGATGCGGCAGAAAAGGCGGCACGGCAGTCTGATGAGCTGGCTGAAGTTCTCATGAAAGATTGTTCGTCAGAGCTTGAAACTGCGGTAAAAAAAGCAATTGTGGAGATGACCGATACTCTGGATTATAATAACGCCGGAGAATCGAAAGTTGATGATATGCACGGCCGGTGTGACACTCAATCCGAAGTTTTGAAAGATATTTCCTTAGACTTTGGCGCTGCTGACTGACGATATTTTAGTTAACAGGAGACACTGCATATTATCTGCGGTGTCTCCAGAGCTTTTCTTATGCCGGTGGAAAATATTACTGTCATGGCATTCGAATTGTAGAACTGCAGAAAAAATGAAAGGACGGTTTGAAGTGACGCTTGGAGAGAGAATAAGATTGGCAAGAAAAAGTGTCGGAATGACTCAAACAGAGCTTGCCGGAAATTTTATTACAAGGAATATGCTTTCAAAAATCGAAAATGACTCTGTGTACCCGTCTCTTCAGACGCTGCTGTATATTTCCGATCGCTTGCGTATACCTGTAGGGGAGTTCTTTACAGACGATGATTCAAATTCGGCTGAGACAAGATTTCATGAGAAAGAGATACGCCGTCTTTTTATTGATGGCGACAGCGATTTGTGCATCGCTGTTTGTGAAAAATACCCTGAAACTGCGTCTGACGAAATGAATCTTATCCGTTCTATTGTTTATCTGCGCAGGGGAGAGAGTAATTATCAGAACGATAAGATTGACTGTGCATATAAGGATTTTAAAAGCTCACTCTTTTATTCCGCAAGAACGGTTTATGTATCCGCAGATGCTGTAAGGCATGCAAAAATCATGATTGACGAAATTGAAAGAATTAAGCCTTGCCCGGATGGACTTGGTACTGTAGAAGGCAGTTTCAGCGGAATTATTCCGTTACAGAATTCATTTGAACAAATCTTCGCTGAACGTGTAATCGAGAGGACAATTTCAGAAAGAAATTTTTCTGCTGCCGAAAAGCTGATAAATGATATTCTTCCGTCTGGAAGCATATATAAAAGAAAGATGCGCGCGCTTCTGGAAGCGGAGAGCGGAGACATGAAAAGTGCTGCGGTACATTTGCGCGAGCTTGCTGAGGACAACTCGATATGTGCTGCCGAGCGATACATTATATGGGGACATCTTGAGCAAATTTATGCATATATGCTCGACTATGACGAGGCATACATATGTACAAGGACGCGGTCGGATTTACTCAGATATCTTCAGAATAAAAATAAATAAACTTGATTTTTTAATAGATTATGGTATTATTGTCCGGTATAACCGGTATTTTGGCTCATAAATTGATTTAGCAACTTTTATTGCTTTCGCGAAAGGAAATTGTCTGCATATGGAAAATAAATCAACAGAGAAAGGACCTGCAATAAGCAATGATCTCTTGATACTTTTGCCGAAGCATGGAATTTTGCCTGAGAAAATAATCTTTTCCGCAAAGCTTGACAGAAATCGAGATGGCGTGTATCTTGAAAACTATATACTGTTTACAGCAGAAAAAGTATATTTGATAGGTTACATAACAGAGATAGAAAAAGGCTTGCCCGGCCGTGTTTCAGATGTGCTCAAACATATATACAATACTGTATTCGGATCTCACTTCAGTGAGGCAGTACGGCAGATTAAAGAGATTTCATTTTATGAATATGATTTTGACGAAATAGACGAAATCTGTACTGAAGAAATGATTTCCGGTTTTTGTCTTACTGCCCATCATAAAAGTCATGGAGACGGAACGGATGATAATTATTTTCTTTTAAGTTATCTTACATGCGGAGCAAGGGTGTCTGCAGAATCGGCGGCACGCGCGTTCAATGCTTATAAAACGACGGGCTCGGTTTCGTCTTTGGAATCCGCAGGTGAGGATGACGTCAGAGACACGGAGTGTCCGCGCTGCGGCAGAAAGCTTCAGCGAAAGCCGGAACAAGACATAGCAGTATGCCCTAAATGCAGCAGGGCGTCCAATGTTGTGATGCGTTTCTTGTCTTTCTTGGGGAAATATCGTTTTAAGGTGATAGCAATAGCTTTTTGTTTGTTTGCAAGTGCAGGACTTTCCGTAGTTACGCCGTATGTCAGCACCGGATTTTACTATGACAAGGTATTGACAGTCGGAGGCGAATTTTACGGCAATCTTTTTCTTGTCATCGTTCTTCTGGTTGGAACACGTCTTCTTACTCAGCTCGTTGAGATTGTCAGCGGAATCGTAAGCACAAGGGTAGCCGCGGATATTATATACGATCTCAAAAAAACAATTTTTTCCGCATTTGAAAGGCTGTCCGTTTCGTTTTTCACTGGGAGACAAACCGGCGGATTAATGCAGCAGGTCGACGGGGATTCAAACACAATTTACTGGCTTTTTTGTGAGGGATTCCCGTATTTTTGTATCAATGTTATAGAGGTTGTAGCTGTTTTCGTCATAATGCTTACTATAAATGTTCGTCTTACACTGTTGTCGGTTGTTACAATTCCTGTAGTCATCATATGCTGGAAGCTGATATATTCACGCATAAGATCCTATAATGCAAAAAGCTTTACCGCGGCGAGGACGCTCCGGGCTCTTATAAGTGATCTTCTTACTGGAATGAGAGTAGTAAAAACCTTTGCAAAGGAGGATGAGGAGGGAAAACGCTTTTACGCCCGCAGCAAGGAGCAGGCGGATGCAGAATACAATGCGTCGTATTTTTGGCAAAAGACTTTTCCTCTTTCGTATGTTCTTCTGTATGCCAGCAATATTGCCGCGCTCGGTTTTGGCGGCTGGTCAGTAATACGCGGAGAAATGACATACGGAAGCTTTTTTACCTTCATAACATATATAAATTTTATTTATAATCCAATGTTTTATTTCTACAATGTTTTAAACGCTTTTTCTGACTCAGTAAATGCGATGCAGAGAATGATGGAAATCATGAGTGCTAAACCCGAGGTTGTAGAGGACGAACATCCCGTCCGTATGCCGGAGATAAACGGGGAAGTCGGCTTTGAAAATGTGAGCTTTGCTTATGCCGGAAGCAGGATGGTTATAGAGAATATCTCTTTTCATGTAAAATCAGGAGAGACGCTTGGAATTGTAGGACATACCGGAGCCGGAAAAAGTACAGTAGCAAATCTTCTTATAAGGCTGTATGATCCGGCTGCCGGGCAGATAACAATAGACAATGTTCCGATAAAAAAAATCGCTCTGAGCGATCTTAGGCGGGAGGTGTCAATTGTTTCTCAGGAGACGTATCTTTTTGTCGGTTCTATATATGATAATATAGCGTATGCAAGACCTGATGCGAGCTGTGGAGAGGTTGTAAACGCGGCAAAGATAGCCGGAGCTCATGACTTTATCATGAAATTGCCTGATGCGTATCAGACTCGTATAGGTCACGGCTATATGAATCTTTCAGGAGGAGAAAGACAAAGAGTGTCAATTGCAAGAGCTATACTAAGGAATCCGAAAATTCTGATTCTTGATGAAGCGACTGCGGCAATGGATACCCAAACGGAGAGAATGATACAGTCCGCGCTTGAAAGGCTTTCATATGGGCGTACGACAATAATAATCGCTCACCGTTTGTCAACGCTTCGAAACGCGGATAAAATAATTGTGATTGACGGAGGAAAAATTCCCGAAAGCGGGACTCATGAAGAGCTTATAAGTCAGAACGGAATATATTATAAGCTTTATAAATACCAGCTCGATGCTCTTAAAAACATTGGCATTGAGGAGTAGACAAAAGGTTGGTTATAAAGTGATGGGAAACATTAATGAAAATAAATTAAAGGCAGTTATGGAAACCGATAATTCCCTTGATACTGCCGCTGATATTTTATTTCTGAATTCTGAAAATGCAGTCTTTGAAGAGTCCGGTGATTTTGTCGGACTCAGGCTTTCTGAAGGTGCCGCTGCACACCTTGCTGCAAAAGCAGCGGAGGATTCTCTTTCGGAAGACGAAAATCAGCCCGTAGCCGATAAATTTCTTTATTTTTCAAGAGTATTATTTCACAGGGCGTTTCCGTTTGACGCTCCGGACAGCTATATTTCAGTTTATGATACAGAATCTAAGGAGATTGGAATTATTAAAGAGCTTGAAGAGCTGGATTCTGAACAGAGAAAGCTTGTGAAACGTGAAATTGACAGAAAATATTATGCTCCGCGAATAAGTAAAATACTTTCTATAAGCGAGCGTCAGGGATTTTCAATCTGGAAAATAGAAACCGAATCCGGAGTATTAGAGCTTACGCTGCGTGATAATTTTAGGAGCATAATACATGCAGGAGGCGATAGAATTTTTATTGCTGATAACATCGGGAACCGGTATGAAATTAAAAGCTTGTCTGCTCTTGACCGTGCCAGTGTTAAGAAAATCGAAATATATTTGTAATTCTTAATCAGCGGTATTGAAGTATTAATGTTAAAGCTTGATATATTAAGCCGCCTGAGGCGGAATGAGGTATTTTAATGGAAACAAGGGAAATTCTCATAAAGCGGCTTTCGGCGGCGGATGAGAAATTTGCAGAAGATTCAATCCGTTCGGTTGTAGCTTTTGGTTTTAATCTTCCGAAAAACGGAAGTTATTTTGTTGACGGAGCCGTATCTGTAGTAAGCGGAAGTCCTTTGAAAACAGGATATATTATTATTTGTCCCGATCTGCACGGGGCAGGAAGGGCAGTTTCACTTACGGCAAGTTCATGCGGACACAGAGCCGTTGCAGAGGATTCCGTAAACAGTGAGAAAGGCTGTACTTCTGCAGAGCAGACAGTCCGTATTTCGGTTGATACTGTAAAAAGCTTTGATTATAAAGACGGAGTGGGATGTGTCATGCTTGAATATACAGGCACAGACGGCTGTTCTCATCTGCTTTGCCGGGCAAGTATGGAATATGCATTGCTGTACTCATCGGTTTCCAAGCAGCTTAACCGTTGGCTTTCTATTGGAAAATATGATTATAAATACGAATCGTCTATAGAAAAAAACTGTCCGAAATGCGGACGGCCGTATAAGCAGGGGTCAAGCATATGCCTTTCCTGTACAAGCGGCAAACAGTATCTCAGGCGGCTTTGGAATATAGCGGGGCCGCATAGGGGTTATATTTATTTTTCTGTTTTGCTGTATTTTTTAATATCCGGACTTGGGCTTCTCTCTCCGATGCTTACAAGGATACTTACAGACGATTATATTAAGGCTGATGAAATGCCGCACTTATCAGGATATATTGTTACCGTTTTAATGATATTTGCTGTTTCGCTTATTTCAAATATTATCGGGGCAGTGCGTAATATTGTGATTTCAAAGGCTGGAAGCCGGCTCATTGTAGATTTGCGCGGAATGCTTTTCGATAAGGTTGAATCGGTCAGCATTTCGAATATTAACAGACGGACAGTCGGTGATATTATGTCCCGAATCACCGGGGATACGGGAACTCTCCGCAGCTTTATCATTAATGATCTCGGTAAGGCTGCCGAAATGATTGTAACCTTTATAGGAGTTTGTATTTTTCTTTTTGTATATGACCCTTTAATTGCGGTTATCGTATTGCTTCCTATGCCGGTTGTTTATTATCTTAACAGTATTTTTCGAAAATATGTGAGAAAGCTGTACCATCGCAGCTGGAAGGTTTCTTCAAGGGCAAGAACTATAATGCACGATATTTTTTCGGGAATACGTGTTGTTAAGGCGTATGGCAGAGAGCATTACGAATGCGGGCGGTATGACCGTGCCATAAAACAGGAACGTGAAGCTACAAAGCGCAGTGAGTATACCTTTTCTGTGTTTATGCCGCTTTTGAGGTTTATAATGGGAATCGGTGAGTTCTTTGTTATTTACTATGTCGGAAGACATATTCTTGACGGGACGATGACGCTCGGATATATGCAGCAGATAGTATCTTATGTAAGTATGGTATATGCTCCCTTGTTTTGGTTTTCCGGCCTGATGCGGAGGCTTACAAATACGCTTACGTCGGTTGTTAAAATATTTGAAATACTCGATGAGGAGAGCGACATACAGGAGAGAGAAAATCTTGTTTCCTTTCCCATTGAAGGCAATATAAAAATTGAAAATGCTTCTTTTGGGTATGGAGGTTCAGCAAATGTCCTTAGAAATGTCAGTATTGAGATTAATAAGGGGGAAATGGTCGGAATTGTCGGACGTTCCGGAGCAGGAAAAACTACGCTTATAAATCTGATTCTTCGCCTTTATGATGTAGAGGACGGAAAAATTACAGTGGACGGTGTCGACCTGAGGGATATATCACAGAATTCTCTGCGTTCTCAGATAGGTACGGTTTTGCAGGAGACTTTTCTGTTTACCGGAACTGTCTATGAAAATATTGCGTACTCTAAGCCTGGTGCAGACTATGGCGAAGTGATTACTGCATCGAAGCTTGCCGGCGCGCATGATTTTATTATGCGTATGCCTGACGGATATAATACGCTGATTGGCGAGAGGGGAATGACGGTATCCGGCGGTGAACGACAGCGTATATCGATTGCTCGCGCACTGCTTCACAATCCGAGAATTCTGATTTTAGACGAGGCGACAAGCGCGCTTGATACCGAAACGGAGCGTCAGATACAGAAATCTCTTGCAGCTCTTACTGCAGGGCGGACTACGATTGCAATTGCGCACCGGCTCTCAACCCTTAGGAATGCAACTAAGCTTGTTGTACTCGATAGAGGGACAGTGGCTGAAAATAGGCTCACACGACGAGCTTATGAGAAAAAAAGGTATATATTATAGTCTTGTAATGGCACAGAGACAGATGGGAAAAATCAGCCGATAAAAATGACGGTTCGTTTACTTCAACAGCGATATTAAACAACCTGTATAATAGTGCTGCAGTATTTCTTCTGCGCAGAATCCCTGACTGGCCATGTCGTCGGCTCCGTATTGACTCATTCCCACTCCGTGTCCGGATGCGGATCTGTCCTTTTCAGAAGTTGGTACTGAACAGAGATAAGCGACTGGACTTCCCCAAACGTCTTTTGCGTTTTTCGTCTGGTTTACCGAACTCGAATGCCATACGGCGCAGATACAGCTGCCGTCGTAGGTTATTACTTTATTTTCTGTATCATAGACTGCCGCTTCTGAGGTTTGAATAATGCTGCTGCCTGATTCGCCCCATTTGTCGTAGCTTGATGATTTTGATGTATAAGCACAGCAGTGTGATGTAGCGTCGCAGAGGTATATCCCCGGATGTTCGTTTGAATCCTGATTGCTGATAATCTTATAAATAGCATATGTGCGTGCTGCAATTGCCTGAGCCCGGATTGCTTCTGAGCCGAAATATATCGGCATTTCGGAAGCAACGACTCCGGTGACGTAGTCGTGCAGAGACATTTGAACTGTTTGTTCACTGCTGTGAATATATACGGATACGGTACTGTAATCATTGATTCCGCAGTTTAGTTCAGGACAATAAGTATTTTGTGATGCTTGAGATGTATTGTTTTCAGCATTTTTATTTTCTGATGAAACTCCATCTGTCGCTTCGGGCTGCATAGCTTCTGCTTCTGGGACTCCGGAGTCAGAATCTGCAT
This sequence comes from uncultured Eubacteriales bacterium, assembly GCA_902462015.1. Classification (GTDB taxonomy): domain Bacteria; phylum Bacillota; class Clostridia; order Oscillospirales; family CAG-272; genus UMGS911. Next base: position 9,482 of record CABPZV010000017.1, read on the forward strand.
TTGATGATCCGGATGTAACACTGGAGCTGATTGTACTGTCCTGCAGACTGCTGCTGTCTCCGTCTTGACTATTGATGCTGTCGTCTTGGTGGTTAATGCTATCTACGGATTCATCTTTTTTCGTTTCTGTGACAAATGTGTGATAATCCGCTCTTATTGCTCTGAATGCTTCTTCTAATACAATGTCTGCATACGACGCTTCAGGGGTTTGAATATCGGATTTTTCGGATAGCTGAGACTGTTCTTCAGAGGCTGAGACTGATGTTTTTGATTCATTCTGTGTATTTGTATAATCTGTTTCTGCTGGCAGTGAAGCCGTCTCAGGAATAAAAAGACATATTGAAATAGCGGTTATTATAATCATAATTAAACCGGTTCGCATAAATCATCTTCCTTTCGTTTAAAAGGTTGTCCTGAATCATTTTTTATAGGTTTTGTAAAAAGCTATGCGTTATAGATTCTTTTTATGATTGACATCCGTCGAGTAACATATTCAGCGAAATGTTATTCATATAAAGTTAACTATTAGTTCATCCGATTGTACAGAAGTGAATTTTATTAAACAGTACAATAATATTTATTGACAGCTTAATGCTGCGTACAGCAAAAGGTTAATTATACCCGCGGTTTTATAGTGTAAAATTTTGTATGGTGTATTTTTATCTTACTATTTGTTTTAAATAATATAGCTTATAGCTAAAGGATGGTTATATTTCATTATGAAAATACTTGTTGGAATAAATGGAGATGCGGAGAGCTTTTCAGCTGCTGTTATGCTCAAGGAGCAGGGAAACGATGTTATGGGAGGAGTAATTAACTGTGACAGAGTAAATGTTTCTTTGGCGGCTGCAGCGGCTGAAAAGGCCGGAATAACTTTTGTTACTATTCCCGGAGAGGGCGTTACCAAATCAAAAATCGCATCTGTGCTTTGCCGGTATGCCCGTGAGAATGGATTTGATGCAGCTGCAACAGGTCATTATTGCCGTGTTGTCGCGGATGAGGATGGACAGTCAAAGGACAGTGTAATCAGTTATGTTGAAACCGCAGTATGTAAAGAGCTTGACCAAAGCTATTTATTGTCCGGTCTTTCCGCGGAAGACGTTAAAATGTTTATTTGTCCTGTAGGAACATTATATAAGGAGCAGGTTGCGGAATATGCTACATCTCATGGATTTTATGACGCGACACCTAAATATCGGGAACAGCCGTGGATAAAGCCCGTGCCTGCCAAGTCTGTCAGAATCGGAAGTATTACCATGCAGGGGTATGAGGGCGTAGATTTTGACCGCGGATATTCAAGCTATATTTGTTCGTCGACTCTAAAAATCGGAGATGAGGGCAGGACTGTAAAGGGCCATGTATATATTCACAATGTTGTCGACGATGAGCTTGTGGCAGATATAATTTTCTTTACATTGGGTATCCCGGTAAAAATTGGCGACAGTGTTGCAGTATATAACTCTGACGGTAAGCTTCAGATCGGCGGAGTAATTAAAGAGGTTCTTGACTGAACTGTGACCTGATGCTGTGCTGTCTTGTTTATGTACTAATTAAATTTGCGCGGGTCTGATTGTTTTACATACCCGTGCATTTTTTGTGTCTGGAGGAAAAGGTGACTTTTGTATGAAAGGGAAAAGCAAGTTTAATATTATGTCATCTTCCGATATTCGTTTGGCTGTTAAGCATGGAATAAGCGGTATTTACATATTTTGCGGTCCGGAGGAGTACATGCTTCAAAGCTGTCTTAAAATGATTAAGGATAAGCTTTTGGGAGCAGACGGAGAAAATGATGTTTTTGCATATACGAGAATAGACAGTGACGTAGACGGCAACAGCGGAAAACTGAATTTCAGAGAAGTATTAGACGCTTCGTCTATGGTTTCGCTGTTTTGTGAGAAACGTCTTATTGAGGTGCGTTCTGTGAATTTCAAGCTTATGAATGCATCGGAAACCGATGACTTTTGTATGCTTCTTGATGAGCTTTCGGAAAACAAGGATAATGTAGTAATTTTTTTTGCAAGAGATGATGAAATTGATACCGGAACTCTGCCGAAAAAACCGTCACCGTTTATTTCACGGGTTGCGCCTCATGTCAGTATTGTATATTTTGAAAGGCAGACGCCTTCAAAGCTCGTCGTATGGATGTTAAAGCATTTCGGCGCATTCGGTATTACGGCATCACATGAGCAGTGCTATAGGATTATGGAGCTTTGCGGAGGCTCCATGCGTTTGATTGCTTCGGAAATAGATAAGCTCTGTGCATATATTTTAACCTCGGACAGACGGGAGGTTCAGGGGGAGGATATCGACAGCGTCTGCTGTATTTACAATCCTGAAATGCAGCCTTTTGCGGTATCGAATGCTATTTTGTCCGGAGATAAAGAGGCGCTTTTCGCAGCATATTTTGATATGAAGTCAAAAAAAATTCGTCCGGAACAGATCCTTGCTCAAATTTCTTCAGTGTGGTGTGATCTTCAGACGGTTAATGTACTTGCAGAGTCAGGAGAGAACAAAAAAACGATTGCCTCAGCACTCGGAATGCACGAATTCAGAGTAGGAAAATATCTTGAGGCCGGACGGAAAATCACTTATGAAAGGACTGCTTACGCGGTAGAAAAATGCGGAGAGGCAGACAGACTTATCAAAAACTCGCAGACAGACGCTTATCTTGTACTTGAGCGCCTGATTGCATTTTTATGAGGAAATTTGGAATGGGAAGAGAATTGATTAAAGTACCATATCCTGTTATTGTAGAGGGAAAGTATGACAAGATACGTCTTTCCGCTGTGATAGAGGCGAATATTATTACAACCGGAGGCTTCTCGCTTTTCAAGGATAAAGAAAAGATTGAATATCTAAAAAAAATGTGCGATAAACGCGGGGCAGTAGTCGTATTTACTGACAGCGACGGAGCGGGACTTGTAATCAGAAATTATCTTAAAAATGCTCTTGGAGAGGGACGGAAAGTGTATAACCTTTATACTCCGCGAGTTGAGGGCAAGGAAAAGAGGAAAAGGATACCTTCGAAGGAAGGTATTCTTGGTGTAGAGGGAATAGACTGCGACAGTCTCGGAAGTATATTTACTGCCTTTCTCCAGAGGGCTGGTATAGAAAACACTGAAACGGAGAATATGGCTTTGGAAAGAAAGACTGAAAATAAGTCCCGGAAGATTGAAAAGTCAAGGCTTTATTCGGACGGTCTTTCAGGAGGCGAGGGCAGCCGCGGTAAGCGTGCTGCACTGTGCAGAATTCTTGGAATACCGGAAAACATTTCTGCCGGGGCGCTCATCGAGGCTATAAATCTTTTGGGCGCCGCAGATATATACGATAAGTTTGTATCTGATTATGTGGAAAATCAAAATAGTAATTATAGCAGTTGATATATGTTTTTGCTTTTTGATTATAGAAAGGTTATTATCGTGATTATGAAAAAAATAATTGAATTATATAAGAAATACAGAGAGCTTATTGTATATGTCATTTGCGGAGGGCTTACGACAGCGGTAAGCTTTGCATTTCAGGCGCTGGCAGGATACTTTTTTTCCGGAGATAATTTTACAGAGCTGAGAACTGCGATATCATGGGTGGCCGCTGTATTGTTCGCATTTTTTGTCAATAAATTTTTTGTATTTAACGATACTGAAAAGGAAAAGCATGAATCAGAAAAAAGAGTAGCGGGACGCAGCTTTATGCAGTTTGTTTCATTTGTAAGTATGCGTTTGCTTTCGCTCGGAATTGAAATGATAATAATGTCTTTTGGTGTGAGAGTACTGCATTTAAACGATTTTATACCGAAGATTTTTGCCCAGGTTATTGTTGTAATTTCTAATTACTTTTTTAGTAAATTTATAATTTTCGCAAAGAAAAGATAAAATGCGGTAATATATAAGAACTAAAAATGTCAGTTATAGATATATATTTCTAATGAAAATTGTTAAAATTCATACAATGCTATTGAAATTCAGAAAAAAATAGTGTATTATAATATTCACAGATGTTTGCAATATGCTTACCTTATCATAAACTCAATGTGATTTTACTCTGGCTGTTGTAAAAATCATACAAAAATAAAAAAAGAGGTTTTTGGAGGGAGGATTCTTAATGTCTAACAGATTATTTCAGACGATAATACATCAGTTCAAGGATGTCGTCGGAGATAGAACCATAGGCGTTTTAGATGACAACGATGTGATTATTGCCTGCAGTGAGCTTGGCAGGATCGGAGAAACACGGGTAGGGATCCGTGAGACCGCAGGTGTTGAGAACGGACCGTTTTCGAGCGGCGGATTTACGTACCGTTACATAGAAGGCGGCATTAACCCGGAATATATTCTCTTTATAGAAGGAGAGGATAGAGGGGCCGACCGGATTCTTGCGATATTGTCCGTATCATTTGCACACATCAAGCATTTGTATGATGAAAAGTATGACAAATGTGCATTTATCAAGAATGTTATTCTCGATAATATAATGCCGAGTGACATTTATATCAAATCCAAGGAAATGCATTTTTCAACCGATGTTTCAAGGGTTGCTATGCTGATTCGTTTTTTTGGAAAAACAGACACACTCCCGTATGACATTATTCAGAGTCTCTTTCCGGACAAGCAGCGCGATTTTGTAATTTCAGTATCGGAACGTGATGTTGTACTTGTTAAAGAGGTTGAAAACAACGCAGAGACTGAGGAAATCGAAGCGATTGCGCAGAACATTGCCGATACATGTCTTTCCGAATTTTATGTAAAGGTCAATATAGGCATAGGGACCGTGGTTGAACATGTCAAGAATCTTGCGAGCTCATATAAGGAAGCACAGGTTGCTCTTGAGGTTGGAAAGGTGTTTGACATTGAGAAAACCATTCTCAGCTACGAAAATCTTGGAATCGGGCGTTTGATTTATCAGCTTCCCACCACTCTTTGTGAAATGTTCCTGAAGGAAGTTTTCAAGAGAGGCACAATTGAGAATCTCGACCGTGAAACGCTTATGACAATTCATGCATTTTTTGAGAACAATCTCAATGTGTCGGAAACCTCAAGAAAGCTTTTTGTACATAGAAACACACTTGTTTACCGTCTTGATAAAATTAAGAAGATGACCGGACTTGACCTCAGAGAATTTGAGCATGCGATTACATTTAAAGTCGCACTTATGGTTCACAAGTATATGACTCAAAAGCCTATCAAGTACTGAGTTCTATGATTTTAGAGTATTTATGTGTTTCCGGCTGTCGAATGGCAATCGTATTAATGCTAAACTATAGATTTGAAAAGTGTGGTTCAACATAATGATAGAATTTGAAAATGTAAGCATGACATATCCTAACGGAACTGTTGCGCTTGATAATGTAAATCTTCAGATTGGCGACGGCGAATTTGTGTTTGTTGTCGGTGCTTCAGGGGCAGGCAAGAGTACGCTAATGAAGCTTTTGCTCCGGGAGGAGAAGGTTACAAGCGGCCGTCTTACAGTTGATGAATTCGACCTTACCGATCTGCCGGAACGCCAGGTACCGTATTATCGACGTGAGCTCGGTGTAGTATTTCAAGATTTCCGGCTCTTTGAAAACAAAACCGTGTATGAAAATGTAGCTTTTGCGATGAGAGTAATCGGGGAGCCCATGCGTGTAATCAGGAGGAGGGTTCCGACAATTCTCGGCATTGTCGGGTTACAGGATAAATACAACCGTTTTCCGAGCGAGCTATCAGGAGGAGAGAAGCAGCGTGTTGCACTTGCGCGGGCGATGGCAAATAATCCGAGAATGATTATAGCCGACGAACCGACAGGAAATATTGACCCACAAATGAGCCTTGAGATAATGAATCTGCTCGTAAAAATTCATCGTAAAAACAAGACTGTTATAGTTGTTACTCATGAAAAGAGTCTTGTTGACTTTTTCCGTCAGCGTGTTGTTACAATAAAGGAAGGTCATGTTGTCGATGACAAGATCGGGGGCATGTTCAGTGAATAAGAGGAAAAAGGTCAGTATTTTATATTTTTTGGAGCAGAGTGTAAAGGGGCTGTGGCGAAACGGCGTTATGACTTTTGCTTCTGTTGCCGTACTTATGTCGTGCCTTGTCGTACTTGGTACATTTGTACTGCTTCTATATAATGTAAACTACAATATAAACAATATAGGAATGCTGAATTATATACTTGTTTTTGTAGATACAAATTTAGATCCGTCGGTAACAAACGCCGCGGCGGATACTGAAGGTGATACTGCAGTGCAGACTAATACGGCCGGAAGCTCGTCGTCAGCTGAGATTGTGACGGGCAGCGCATCTGATTCGGAAGCCGCGGGCGCAGACGGTGCCGGTTCATCTCCCGGACTTATCACAGTCAGGGGGTTATGGGACGGATTAAGCGATTCGGATATAGCGGATATCGCCGGTGAATATTCGTCAGGCGATACTGCGGTTCTTCTGAGTGAGGTTGAAGCAGATATTCCTGAGCTGCGTAACTTTTTTGACCTTTCAAAGGCGCGCGTCGAGGTAGACAGAATCCGCAGTGTACTTGCCGCGGTCAAGCTTCGGACTGGCAGTCTTGACGGAGATACTATCGGCAGATATTCAACTGTTGAGGATAGTCTCAGCACGGAGTACAGGCGCATTACGGCGCTTGCCGATATAGAGATGCAGATTCAGCAGCTTGAAAATGTAGAATCTGTTTCATTTACATCCAAGGCGAAAGCCCTTTCAGAGATGAATGAAAAGTATTCTGAATACACAGATCTTTTTGATAGGCTAAAGGAGGGAGACAATCCGCTTACCGACCAGTTTACGATTACATATAAGGAAAACGATGATATATCAGAGCTCCGATACAGTCTTGAACATATGACAGGACTGATCTATCGTGTAGACTGTCGGGAAGACATAGCTGATACGATCGAGAATGTACGTTCGGGAGTAGTATTTGTTTTTGTATGGTTCCTTGTGATATTGCTTGTAGTGAGTATGTTTGTAATAATTAATACAATAAAGCTTGCGGTATTTTCGAGGCGGCAGGAAATTGCGGTCATGCGGTATGTAGGAGCCACGAATTCATTTATTACAATGCCGTTTGTATTTGAAGGAATTCTGATCGGACTGTTTTCGAGTATTGTGGCGTATATTGTAGAGTATTACGCATATATGTATATTCACAATGTGGTAATGAAGAACTTTGGATTTATATCAGTTCTCGATTTCAGTACCGTCAATGGGCTTGTACTGTTTGGCTTCATCGGGATAGGTATTATCTGTGGTATTTTAGGAAGTGTAATTTCGCTTCGCAAATATCTTAAGGCGTAAGCCATGAGAGCGTGGGGAACAGATAAAGCGGATGAAGAAAGCTGTAGTGGTATTGCTTAATATTTGAAAGGAACCTTTATGAAAAAACGCCGAATAAAAGTGTTTGCTGTTTCGCTGTTGATTTTGGGTTTTACAGTTTCAGCATCTGCGGGACCTCTTAAGGCGGCCTCGTCTTCTTCGGTTGCGGAAAAAGAGAATGCACTTAGTGAAATCCAGGGAAAAATAGATTCATATAATGATGCAATCAATCAAGCCAGAACAGAGATCAACGGTGCATATGAAAGAAAGGAAAAGCTTGACGAGGAGATTCTGCTTGTAGAGAAAAAAATAGAGGCGACTAATGAGCTGATAAGCGTATATGATACAGAAATTCAGAATAAAAATTCCGAGATGATTGATATGGACACAGCCGTTGACGACAAGTATGAGGGATTTAAAAGCTGGCTTCGCACAATGCAGGTGTTCGGAAATTACAGTTATCTTGACATGATTATGTCATCGGAGACATTTGTAGAATTTCTTGAAAATGTTGACCGTCTCGGCACTCTGATTGAGTATCAGAATTCCACGATGGACGAGCTTCGGGACGATATCTCAATGATTAATATGCAGAAGCAGGCAATTGATACCTTGAGAGAAGAGCAGCTCGAAGTAAAAAACCAGATGGAAGCTGACAATGCGCGTTTGCAGGAGCTTCGTACAGAAGCCGAAAACTACATAGCAGAGCTAAAGAAAAATGAAGAGCAGTATGAGAAATACTTAGAGGAAGCTCTTGCTGCCGAGGAGGAGCTGGGCAATCAGATTGCTTCAGATCTTGCCGCTATAGCTGCAGAAGAGGAGCGGCAGCGCCAGGCGGAGGAGAGCAGAAGGCTTGCCGAAGAAAGCAGGCGAGCAGCGGAAAGCAATGTAAGCTCTTCGTCAAACGGAAACGGCGGAAGCGGTGGAAGTACCGAACCGCCGATTGAACCGCCGGTTTCGTCGGGTGATATTCCTTCGTTTACCTGGCCGGTTGAGGGAAAATATATAATAAGCACGACCTACGGTTATGCAAGACCAGGAGAAACTTCGCACCGTGGAATTGATATTCCGGCGCCGCATGGCACGAATATATATGCGATAGAAAGCGGTACCGTCATTACAGCAGGATATCATGGAAGCTTTGGGAATTACTTAATTGTGAATCATGGAAATGGCTATGCTTCTCTCTATGCGCACTGTTCCAAGCTCTATGTTTCGGAGGGGCAGGCAGTATCGAGGGGAGAATGTATCGCGGCTGTCGGTACTACAGGTAACTCCTACGGAAATCATCTTCATTTGGAGACATACATAAATGGAGTTCTGACCGATCCGCTGCAGTTCTATGCATATATGTCGAACCAGTATTCTATTCAGATATATGGATAAGCCTTGAATTTCGGAAAGGACATGCTAATGAACTCAAAAATAAAAAGGATTACGGCTTTTGTGATTGTGATTGCCGCAGCTTTTATATTTGGTTCATCCTCCGGACTTGATTTTGCTGTATCTGCTGCTTTGGCTGATGACGGAAAAAACCAGCTTAGTGAACTGCAGCGTCAGATTGACGAGTATGATAAGAAGCTAAGCTCGATGAATTCCGAATTGTCAGGACTGCTTGAGAGGAAGAATCAAATAGATGAAGAGATAGAGATAATCAGTCAGAAAATGGTGAAGACCAATGAGCTGATTGCGCTCTATGATGATGAGATAGCCGAAGCGAACATAAAGATAGAAGAGATTAATAAAAACATAGATGTAAACTATGATTTATTTAAGAACTGGCTTCAGATGACTCAGCTTTTCGGAGATTTAAATCCTTTGGAGATGATATTTTCTGCGGATTCATTTATCGAATTTCTTGAAAACATCGATCGTGTCGGCACGATAATGGAATATCAGAACGACGTTATGGACACGCTTCGCGAGGATGTTGCAGCACTTTCAGAGGAGAAGTCAAGACTTGATTTATTGAAAAATGAGCAGCTTGAAGTAATGTCTGCTTTGAAGAGCGACGGAGAAAATCTTGCGTCACTGCGCGAAGAATCTGAAAATTATATCTCGAATCTTGAGTCGGATATCGATACATATGAGGCGCTGAAAAGTGAAGTTAAGGAGCAGGAAGACGCTCTTAATGCGGAAATAGAAAGACAGCTGCGCGAGATTGCGGAGCAGGAGCGCGAACAGGCGCGCATAGCTGAGAGCAAACGGATTGCCGAAAGCGAGCGCGCGGCTGAGGAATCACGCAGAGCCGCAGAGTCGAATGCTGCCGTAACTTCCGCTGTTAAAGATCCGGATACAGAGCCGGAAACAGAAGCGCCGGATGTTCCTGATACACCGATTGTCAGCGGCGATTTTCTGTGGCCTATTGCTGATAAATTTCTTGTAAGCACGACTTTTGGCTATGAGAGACCTGGAGAAGTACCTCACCGCGGGATTGATATACCTGCTCCGGCCGGAACTGCTATTCGTGCGGCCGAAAGCGGAACAGTGATAACGGCGGCCAAGCACTCAAGCTATGGCAATTATGTAATAATCAGTCACGGCGATGGATATGCGACGCTTTACGCGCACTGTACGGCTCTCTATGTATCTGTGGGTCAGAAGGTAACAAAAGGGGAGACGATTGCCGGCGTAGGAAGCACCGGATATTCATCTGGGAATCACCTTCACTTTGAGGTTCGTCTGAATGGAGTTCTTACCGATCCGCTTACTTATTATGATTATATGAAAGATAAGATTGTGATTCAGATATATAAATAAGAAAATGCGTTTGTCCGAGAGAATCGGACAAACGCATTTTTATATAAGGTACAAAATATTTATCTTTATTTAACGTCAAGCCGCCACGCATAGTGCAAGGCCTGAATTTATCTCTGCTGTTGAAGTGTATACTGTGGCAGATAAGCCTTTTCCTCATCTGTATATTTTCTGAGGGTATTAATCGTTTCGCCGTTGTTCCACTTACGGTCTCCGACGTCCTCAGCGGTACCCATAACGGTGACATTGAGCTGTCTGTGGCGTGCGCGTACGTGATCCCAGTCAACAAAGTAAATGTGTGCGAATTCTCCGCCGTCAAGAACTCCGTCCTTGATAGTCATAGTTTCGCTTCTGCCGAAGAATACGCTGCGGAGATGGCCGTCTGTGTTCATAGAGGTATAATCACCAGGCTCGTTTACATATCGGCCGAATTGCGCATGAATTGGGCCAGGATGGCGATACTGATGTTCTTCCGCGAAGTCCGGTATCATCTTGCGCATGATATCAAGAAGGTCGTGCTGGAGATATTCGATATCGAAAGAATCGATGTCGTGAGAGCACTCCTGAATCATTACAGAACATGTTGTGTGGTGAGAGGCGATGCAGACTGTACCGTTCTTTACACCTGAAGCCTGAACAATTTCAATAATTTCCTTAGATACATCGTGAAATGTAGGAATCCAGCCTCTTGACTGAAGCTCAAGCTCTTTCTGAAATACTTTAAATTCCATAATAAAACACCCTGCCTTTGATGTGCAAAGGCTTCCTTTCTTTTTTGGAATCGTGCCTGCTCTGAAAGTTGTATGTAAAAACATCAAAAAAGCAAAAGTTCGCACACTATTCCGTATTATCTTTGTTTTATGCATTCGCATCTACAGTATTATAGTATATCACATTTATAATATAAAAGCAATGATAAACGCAAAAAAAGTTATATTAGCTCCCACCTCGGATACTACAAATATACAAACCGATGCAGGTTATCTTCGCGGACGTCGCTCTTTATTTACCATTATTGCGATTATTGTATTTTTGGAAAATAGTCCAGCAGCCAATCCGCAATATCAACGATTTGGATCCCTTCATACTGATATCTATCGTGGCGAGTACGGGCTATAATCATTTTAGGATAGGCATCTTTAATCTGTAATAAAGGATAAATCTCCCGCTCAAAAGTTTTTTCATCGGTGATGCTGTCAGAAACCTGAATATAGATTTTTTCATTACGCTTGATTGCAACAAAATCGATTTCTTTCTTATATAATACGCCTACGTAAACTTCGTAACCTCTGCGCAGTAATTCAACTGCGACAATATTTTCAAGGATTCTCCCGTAATCCATATTTTTCGTTCCGAGCTTTGCATAGCGAAACGCATGGTCGCTCAAATAATATTTATCGTTACTGGAAAGATATTTTTTCCCCTTCACGTCATAACGGCGAATTTTGTAAAAAGCAAACGCATTGCAAAGATATTGCATATATGAACTGACAGTCACATGATTTACCTTTTCTCTTGTACCGCTTAATGTATTCATGATACTTCTTGCAGAAGATAAATTAGAGATGTTGTCCATCAGGAAATCGACAATTCGCTCCATAAGCTGCATATTACGGATTTTATATTTTTTGCGAATATCTCTGACAATGAGGGTATCAAACACATCGGCAATATAATCGTACTTTGCTTCCTGATCCTTATAAAGATATGACCCTGCCATACCGCCTTCAATCATATATTTATCGAAAGCGGCATATTTATCATTGTAATTAAAATACTGCATATACTCACGGAAAGAGAATGGATACACTTTAATTTCAAATGTTCTTCCGGTAAAGAGCGTAGCAAGGTCTGAGCTTAATAAAAATGCGTTGGAACCGGTAATATATATATCATATTTTTCTGCTGCATGCAGACCGTTTATCGCTTTTTCAAAACCGGTGCACATCTGCACCTCGTCAATAAACACAAAGTTCTGTTTGTCCTTAAGATATCTTGAATTGATATAATCGTATAAAGACCGATACTCAAGCAAATGGTCATATTCGGGCAAGTTAAAATTTATGTGGATGATATTATTATCAGAAATCTCTGTTTTTACATACTCTTCAAAAGCTTCCAGCAATTTGGATTTACCGCTGCGGCGAACACCGGTAATTACCTTTATATCAGGCGTCCCAATTACACGGATCATTTTGTCTAAATACTGTTTGCGCTCAATCAGTTTCATGAAAATCACCTCTTAGTATATTATACGCGATTTGTTTTCCAA
>CABPZV010000018.1 GCA_902462015.1 uncultured Eubacteriales bacterium
CGGCAAGAAGAAAAACTCTTCCTGCCGCTTTTTCTTATATAACAAATTTATGTCTTCTATGATTATCTTTATAAACCGAATAAATTTTGCAGTGTTTAAAAATTGCAGGAATTGATTACTTTGATACAGTAAGAGTTAATTTGTTATCTGCGTAACAGTCTGTACCGACAAAAATCTCGAATTCACCGGGTTCAACAGTAAACTCTCTCTGTCCGTTATAAAAAGCGAGTTCATCGTATCCGATTTCAAGCTTGCAAGCCGCCGATTTTCCCTTTTCCACGAATATTTTTTCAAAGGCTTTAAGTTCACGGAGAGGACGTGTCATAGACGCTAATTTATCGTGAATATAGAGCTGAACAACTTCTTTGCCGTCATATTTTCCGGTATTTTCAATGGAGACTGATACTGATAGCTTCTTTCCGTTTTTAAGCTCGGATACTGAGATGGACGCGTCAGAAATGGCGATGTCTTTTAACTGAAATTCTGTATAGCTTAAACCATAACCAAAGGGATACATGGGTGTTCCCTGACAGTCGAGGTAGTTTCCTTCTTCGCCATAGTATCCGTTAACGGTTCTGCCGCTTGACGGAGCATTATAATAAATCGGAATCTGACCTGTACAGCGCGGCATTGTCATCGGAAGCTTTCCGCTGGGGTTTACGTCTCCGAAAAGTACATCTGTGATTGCATTTCCTGCTTGCGTACCCGGATGCCATGCATAGACTATCGCGTCGCAGTAAGGTTCGAGCTCTGTCATTGCAACAGGCCGGCCGAAACACATAACTGCGATAACAGGTTTTCCGTAAACCTTAGCACGCTTTGCAAGAGTTATCTGCTCTTCAGGTACTTCAATTTTTGCAAGCGAATTTGCTTCTCCATTCGAACGGATGCTTTCTCCGAGACAGAGAACAACTACGTCAGCTTGCGGAATATAGGAAAGCTGATCATCCTGCATTGCAGTGCTTGGGCAGATAAGCTTTCCGTCCTCATTCAGATGCGAGAGGAAAGCGTCCGGAATTTTTACAACATCATCAGGATTTCCGTCAAGCGTCCATGTACCCAGAAGTGTACGGTTTTCATTTACAAGCGGCCCGATCAGAGCAACTTTAGCACTGCGGCCGAGAGGAAGAACATTTTTTTCATTTTTAAGAAGGACAAGTGTTTCGTCTGCTAAGGCACGCGCATTTTCAGCATGCTTTTCGAGGTCAACTTTGTATCTCGGAACATAAGGGTTTTCAAATAGTCCAAGACGTAATTTAACCCTCAGAATTCTCCTGACAGATTCGTCAATGACCTCCATTTTAATTTTTCCCTCTTTAACAAGCTCGACACCGTAATCAGCATAACAGTCATCTACCATATCCATGTCAAGCCCTGCATTTATGGCAAGCCTTGCCGCGTCCTTTCTGTCTTTAGCCACACCTTGTTCTATAAGCTGGCTGACAGCGTTCCAGTCGCTTATTACATAGCCGTCGAAACCAAGCTCGTCCCGCAGAACTTCGGTCAGAAGATAATGACTTGAGGCAGTTGGCTGACCGCCGATTTCGTTAAATGAATTCATGACAGTCTGGACGCCGCTGTCTACAGCGGCTTTAAAGGCTTTCAGGTAGTAGTTTCTGAGTGTATAATCTGAAATTTCTGCCTTATGATAATCCCGACCGCCTTCGGAGGCTCCGTATCCGATATAATGTTTACAGCATGCAGCAATACAATCCGGTTTGGAAAGATCGTCGCCTTGGAAACCTTCAACAACTGCCTGGGCCATTTTCATTCCTACATACGGGTCTTCTCCGGGACTTTCGACGCATCTTCCCCATCTGGGATCGCGTGAAACGTCAAGCATGGGAGAAAATGACCAATGAACACCTTCTCTTGCAGCTTCGGCGGCGATATCGCGGTAACATAAACGTACTTGTTCAGGATTAAACGCGGCTGCTATTCCTAAAGGAATTGGGAGAACGGTGTGATGTCCGTGAATTACATCCCGCCCGAAAATAACAGGTATACCGAGCCTGCTCTCATTTACCGCTTTTTGCTGCAGCTTGGCGAAAATATCATCCGGAATAATTTCTGTATCGTCATTACCTGCTGTTGCTGTAGCCGCCATTATAAAGGAACCGATTTCGCCTCGTTTTAGCTTTTCATAAAGCTCCTTTGTGTCCGCTCTTTCTTCAGGGGGCATACCGGCCTGATTCATTTGTCCGATTTTTTCTTCCAAAGTCATTTGTGAAAGAAGTTCTTCGACTTTCTTTTCAATTTCCGCGTTTGTCATAGTTATGAGTGTTCCTTTCATATATACTCAATTTATTTGCAGGCTTAAGTTCCTATAAAATGCCGGACTTTTTTCCCGGCGAGGCATAAAGCCTTAGTCTGAAAGATTTTTTCAGGCGTTGTACTATATTTTATATTTATATCTGATCTCTAAGCTTTATAGAACGATAATCTGTTCCGTTAAACTGTAGCGGACGGAATTCTCCGAGAATTCGTGATGTAATCCGATCGGCATACCGACCGCGAAGTTCTTTAAGTGAAAGGTTTGTGTTAATAATCATTGCTTTTTTCTTATTCAATCTTGTGTTTATAAGATTAAATAATACCATAGCTGTAAACTGATTTGTAAGCTCAGTTCCGAGATCGTCAACTATCAGAACATCGCAGTCAAAATACCGCCCGGACTTTTTGCTGTCACTGTATCTGTCTGTCCCGAATCGCTCATTTTCAAATTTTGAAAATATATCGAGGGCGGTATCATATACTACATCGTATCCGCGGCCGATAAGTCCCTTTGCAATCGCTGCAGACAGGTGTGTTTTTCCAAGTCCGGTGGCTCCTGTCATTATAAGGTTTGGAGAACCCCCGCATACAATGGGAGAATCGGTTGTAAATTCCTGTGAATAGCTCTTGCAGATTGAGTACACCGTTTTCATATTTTCATATAGACTATTATTGTCTTTGAAATGGGACAAATCAAAATTTTCAAATGAGCAATCCTTTATCAGATTACCCATGCCGGAGCTTTCATATCCTGCCATTATCAAAGCCTTTTTCATACATGAACACATATTAAAACCAACCGCTCCGCGGTCTTCACAAATCGGGCAGTCAAAGTGCGGAAGCAGATAATCCTCATTGTATCCATGCTCTTTAAGAAAGTTCATCTGCGCCCGTTGATATTTTTCATTTTCTTCTTTGATTTTATCTATATTTTCATTATTATGTAGAAATAATGCTCCATAAATTTTCATTGCTGTAAGACGAAGAGCCGTGTCAATCCTTGCAAGTTCGGGATATTTGCTTTCAAGCAGTATTTTCCTCTCATCGGCCTCGTCGACTTTTTCGCGGTGCTTCTGTGAGAATTCTTCTTTAATTCTGACATAATTATCTTTATTATATGCCATAAGTACTTTCCCTTTCATCAGGACATTATTTTTCAGATATTTCCTGCTTTGCTGCGCTGTCATAGCTTCGTTTAAGAGCAAGAGCGACAAACTCATCGGTGTCAAAACTGCCGCTGCTTATTTCTTCGGTTTCCTTTGCTTTGTCCGAATGAAATTTATTTTCTGATTCCTCTATTTTCTGTATAGTAGTAAGACCTGCAAGATACCAGCTTTCAAGTACTTTTGACAAGTAAGCGAGATTATATTTACCTGTTTTGGTAACTGTTTCTTCGTAACCTCGCCTGATGATATCCGGGCTAAGCTTCCATTCCTCCTGCCATTTTTTAAATGCATCCCGTTCTTTTTGTACAAGAGAACGGCCGGATATCCCGATAAGCGCCTTTTGTTCAGCCTCCTTCGATTCCAAAGCCTCTTTGTGTTTTATATATTCTTCAAGCTTTGCTGCGCTGTCGATTCCCTCATCATACAAATTGTACGCGGTTTTTTCGATATAACTTACTGATTTCTTTCCCCGCCGGACGCAGTATGTAAATAAAGATAATATATGCTCAAGGTCAAGGCCGAGGTAATCAACCATGCCGATTATTTTTGACGTTTCAGACGGAGTAAAAATTTTTTCGGTTATACGCTGACATTCGTCGATAAGCATACGTATGGTGCCGCCCTCGCGCGCTGCAATAGCAGCTATTTCTGCGCTGTCGTATGTCGGCCTGCTTTCAAAGCGTGTCTTCTTTTCAGGATCAGTTCTTTCCTGCACATGGGGCTGACTGGGTTCAGAAGTGCCTTTTCTTTCGTCCGGACTGTTGTCAGCACGTTCAAAAATTCCGCATTCAATCCAAAAATCGATTGCCGATTCAGTCTTTTTTACTGTACATCCGATTTTTTTGGCCAGCGCAGGTATATCCTCAGCCAAAGACGGACATGCCGATAAGTTAAGCAAAACAAGAAGGTCTGTTCTCTCGGCTCCTTTTTCTGACACTGCCCGGAGAGGTACTGTGCATACTTCTGTTCCGTATTGTATTTTTAGCTTCATATCGCCAACTATCCCTTTTAAATATTTAATATACCATTATTTATTTATTTGTTTTGGGGATTATTCTAAATTCGTGATTTCACAGCATAATCCGAGTAAAATATCCGGCATATTCATATCAGTGACACATATATTTTTTTTCGGCATTTCAATATCTCTGCCAGAAAAATTCCAAATTCCTTTAATATTAGCGTCAGCAAGGCTATGGGCGGCGGTTTCAGTCTCTGACTTGCTGCATGCGAGAACTGCAATATCTATTTTATTTTCACGGCAATAATTCGCCGCCCTTAAATATGCAGGCTCAGTATTTTTTATACCGCGGTTCTGTATAATTGACGCCTCATATCCGTCAAGCTCCGATGGAATAAAATCACCGGCATCATCGGTAAATATTTTTTTTAAATTGACCCCGCGTGTTGAAAAGCATTGGTCTGACGCAAGAGCAAGTGCAAAGCCTGCGCGGCTGCATATTATTACCGCGCTGTAATTATTGGGAATTCCGATAGCGTTTCCTATTACGCTGTACAGATCCTTTACATTATAGCCATAGCCCTGATGTCCGACTCCGCCAAGATATGAAAAATCCTGTCTGACTTGTGATGGAGTAATCTTCATACGCCGGGCAAGGTCTATTGAACGTGTCCGTAAAATATCGTTTCCTATAAGATTCCGGAGAGTTCGGTAGTATTTAGGAAGCCTTTCCCTTACTGCGGGAGGAAGCTTTTTATGTAAACGTTCGTTGTCAGATTTTATTTTCTCCATTTATTTCACTCACCTGAGAAAAATAATAAAGCGGGCTGCCGCGCTAACGGGGGGTGGTCCGGTAAATCCGTCCCGAAGGTTGAAAGTCGCCGTCTTGTCAATAAGCCGGTCTTTTTTAGGGCGCATTGGGCAGAAATTGTGGATTTTCAGCAAAACATGCGGTACCCGGCCATCTATTTTGCCGGAGTTATCGCTAAATGCGGCAGCCACTTATTGATAATTAAATTATATCATAATGATTCTTTTATATAATTTACAAATTCATCCCCTGTAGCGCCGTCTTCGTGTCCGGTCACAACGATTTTACGTTCAGTAAGCATACACTTGTCAAGTGCCTTCTCCAAGCGATCTGCTTCAGCCTGTCTGCCGATGTGAGAGAGAAGCATGACTGTCGCGCGGAGCATTGAACATGGGTCGGCGTATTTTCCGCGGCCTTCCTGAATCATTCTTGGGGCAGAACCATGAATGGCTTCAAACATTGCGTATTTGCTTCCGATATTTGCAGAGCCAGCAGTTCCAACGCCGCCCTGGAACTCTGCGGCTTCATCGGTAATAATATCGCCGTAGAGATTAGGTAGAACAAAAACTTTGAATGATGTGCGTCGTTTTTCATCGATAAGCTTGGCGGTCATAATGTCTATGTACCATTCGTCGACTGTAATATCAGGATAATCTTTAGCAATGTCCCGGCATATGTTTAAAAATTTTCCGTCTGTTGTTTTGATAATATTAGCCTTAGTAACAACGGATACCCGATCTTTGCCGTTTGCTTTTGCATATTCAAAGGCACGGCGTGCAATACGGCGCGATCCTTCTGTCGTCGTTACACAAAAGTCAACGGCAAGATCGTCCGTTACATTTACTCCGTATGAGCCCACTGCATAGCTTCCCTCGGTGTTTTCGCGGAAGAATGTCCAGTCGATTCCCTTTTCCGGAACGCGTACAGGACGTACATTCGCGTAGAGGTCAAGAGCTTTACGCATAGCGACATTTGCGCTTTCGATATTCGGCATGCCGTCTCCTGCATTAGGAGTAGTTGTCGGACCTTTCAGGATTACATGGCAAGCTTTAAGCTCTGCAAGTGTGTCGTCGGGAATTGCTTTTCCGCAGGCAATTCTGTTCTCAATTGTAAGACCCTCAATGTCCCGCAACTCTACCTTTCCGCTTTTAATTTCAGACGCGAGAAGGTCTGCAAGTATATCGCGTGAGGCTTTGCAGATTATTGGTCCTATTCCGTCGCCACCGCATACGCCGATAATGAGTTTATCAAGCTTTTTATAGTCTGTTTCTTCTTTGGAGGCGTTTATTCTGTCAACTCTTTCAAGCTGTCCGCGAAGCAGCTCCTCATATTTTGCCGATGCTTCTTTAATTTTTGCTTCATAATTATTATTCATATCATACCTCTATATAAATTTTATTTTTAACAATTATTTATCCACAGGCGTTTGTTGCCTGTATATGTTTTAGGCAGGCAGTTACAACATAGTTTTCCACAAAGGTTATAATGTTGTATGTCATTTATCGGTCTGTAAACATATATGCGCGGAATGGTTATGTATTTATTTGGGGATAAACCCGAAGTTATCAACAGCGGAATCAACAGTTTGTGGAAAAACATATTATCTTTTCCACACACATTACTTTAACAGGATGCACCGTCTTGTTATGAAGATTTCTAATCAGAGAGCTGACTTATAAAAAGACTGTATGTTTAATATATCGTTTTTCTGAAAACCGTCTGGAAAATAGGTTTTCTCACCTTACTGTTGCACAAGCATTTAATGTTATATCGTCTCTTTTACCTGAAAGATAATCAAAGTAAGCCTGAGCGCCTACCATAGCGGCGTTATCTCCGCAGAGTTTTAATTCCGGCATATACAGCTTCCACCGGTTATTTTTGCATAGCGCTGTAATTTCTTTGCGAAGATGGGAATTTGCGGCGACCCCTCCTGCAAGT
This sequence comes from uncultured Eubacteriales bacterium, assembly GCA_902462015.1. Lineage (GTDB taxonomy): Bacteria > Bacillota > Clostridia > Oscillospirales > CAG-272 > UMGS911. Next base: position 7,151 of record CABPZV010000018.1, read on the forward strand.
ACAATTTTATCTCTTCCGCAGTAATTTGCAGCAGCCTCGATTCGATGTGATATTGATGTAACGACGGCTTTGGTAAAAGAGGCAGCAATATCCGCAGCATTTACAGCTTCATTTTTTTGCATTGCATTACTTATATAGTTTATTGCAGCAGTCTTAAGCCCACTGAAAGAAAAATCGAAGGTATCTCCATGTATTGCTGCCGACGGAAAGTTTACAGCGCCGGAGTTACCGATCGATGCAAGCCTGTCAAGTTCTGCTCCGCCGGGATATGGAATACCCAGAACACGTGCAACCTTATCAAAGGCTTCCCCTGCGGCATCATCGCGTGTTCTTCCTATTATATTGAAATCTGTATATGATACTACATCAGAAATGGAGGTATGTCCTCCCGAAGCAGTCAGGGCAAGGTACGGCGGTTTTAGCTCCGGATATGTAAAATACGCGGCAGCCGCATGCGCATGTGTATGATTCACGGCGACAATCGGAAGATTGTTTGCATAAGCAAGGCTTTTAGCAAAGTTAACTCCTACAAGCAGAGCTCCTATAAGACCGGGAAATGCAGTTACACCGACGAGGTCAATGCCAGAGATAGAAATTCCTGCTCTCTGTATAGCACTGTATGTTAAATTTGAAATAGCTTCAATATGTGCGCGGCTTGCGATTTCAGGTACGACACCGCCATATAGCTTATGCGTGTCTATTTGTGAAGCTGTAAAATTGGATAAAATCTGTCTTTCTGTATCCGTCATTCTTACAACAGACGCAGATGTTTCATCACATGATGATTCAATGGATAAAATAAGCATATTTATAAAATTTGCTTTCTGATAGAATAATTAATTGAGCGCAAAGGCCTTTTAAAAGGCCTTTGGCAGTAAATTCACTGCATAAAAGAGATAAGCAGCTTCTGCCTTTTTAAAGTCTGATGCCCCCTCAGGCTGATACCTTAGCTTGACAGGCATGGGGATTTTGTTTCTGATTTTAATAAAATCAATTATATTTAACAATTAGGCTTTAACGACATCAAAATAGCGTTTTCCTTAGGTGAGGAATAATAATTTTTTCTTTTTCCGATACCTATAAATCCGAAAGATTTATAAAGTGATATTGCAGATAAATTGGATTCCCTAACTTCGAGAAAAAACTGTCGGGCGCCCTTTTTTACCGCGTCGTCTATTGCCGCTTTTAGCAAAGACCGTGCAGCTCCTTTTCTCCGGTGCTCCGGATGTACGGCAATATTTAGAATTTCACATTCATCGGTGACACAGCTATAAGCGCAAAAACCTATGATTGCGCTGTTTTGTTTATATCTGGCAGCGAGGAAGCTTGTATTCGCATTACCGAGAGAATTTTTTATTAAATTAAGACTCCAAGGGGAGGAAAAACAGGCTTTTTCAATACATTCAAGCTCATAAGCAGGATTTTCTTCTTCGCTATTGTATACCTGGCTGATAAAAAAATAATCTTCCTTCAAGAGAAAAACTCCGAAATTCCGTCTTTAATTTTTTCGAGACACTCCTTGTATTCGTCGATATCTCCGCCGTATGGATCGGGAATGTCTTTCGGCATTGAGCATATTTTTTCTGAGAATTCAGGAAATTCAGATATCAACGCAAGCGTGTGACTGCCAGAAATACCAATTACAAGGTCGCATTTTTTCATAAGCTCGGCGTTTATTTTCTGAGCTCGGTGTTCTTTCCAGGGGTTTTCTTTGTTTGATTCGACCCCTGCATCACACAGTGCAATTTTTGCATTTTCAGACATCGGTGCTCCGGGAATCGGTGAAATTCCTGCAGAGATTGCTTTACGCTTTTTAAAGCTGTTTTCGCCCGGTGTTTTATCATCGCTTGACTTAAGTTTTTCAGTTTCAGCGTGATTAAACCAGGCGGCGGCCATCGGACTACGGCAGGTATTGCCGGTACAGACAAAACAGATAAGAAAAGGCTTATTATTTTTTTCTTTTTCGTCCGATTCCCTGAGAATCTCCTCCGCAGCTTCAAGCATTATGCCGTTTGCTTTTACACATTCGTCAGCTGCCGCAGGACATTCTGCGCAGACACCCGACTGCAATGCTACATTTTCATTTTCACGAATATCATTTGGTTTCAATTTGCATTGTCTCCGTATTTTATTTACATTTCGGTTTGAGGGGTATTTAAAACTTAGGCAAGATGTCCCGCCATTAGGTCGGCAGCCTTAATGGTGGTCGCCTCTTAAGGCAATCGCCATTAAAGCTGCCGCTTCAATGGCGGCGGTTTACATTCACCATCAGCGGGAAATACAATCTCCTACTGGAATGGTTGCCATGCCATTTGACGGGGCGAGCCACTTATTGAACAGTAGAGTACGGAAGATAACCGTTGAGAAGCTCTCCGACGCAGACTGTTTTTTTCTCATCCCGGTCATATATATAAGAAACATATTCCTCTTTGTCAAAAATACAGCCAATAACATAATATATACCGCTGTACTCTTCTCCGAAAGAGAATTTTAAATAATATGTTTCGCAGTCATGTCCGGGGAGTACCGAGGGTGTGCCGTTTTTTAAAGCGCCGGCAATTGCGCTTATTACGTCCGTGTTATTATTTATAGAAAATATTGAACCGGATTCATCCGAATAACACACTGAAAATTCAATGCCGCTGTAGTTTGCCCAATCGGATATAGACGGCATATCTACAGAAGAATACAGTGTTTGTTTTCCGTCCTTTGAGGATGTAAGAAACCGTATCGGATCAGCTTCGGGAATACTATATAATTTTGTCGTATTGCCGTCCGGGTCTTTGATTTTTGCATATTCCTTTCCAACCGAAACAGGAACAAATCCGTTCATGTCTATCCGAAAATATACAGCCCCGGTTTTATTGTCTGTATAGCATAATTCTCCTGAAGCTGTGTCCTGCTCCGTCCGGAAATTACGTACACCTCCGCACCCTGAGAGGAGAAAAACGAATGCACATATACATAAAATATAAGCTGTTATTTTTTTACGCAAGTACTCAATCTCCTTTCAAAGATTACCGGCAGCAGCTGCCATGCTTTTTGTGTTTCCGGTGCGGTAGTAATAAATGCCGCTGTCCGGGGAATGCAAAGGCCTCTTATGACAGGACTGGCTGTACTAATTTTTATATTCAGCAGGAAGACTGTCGTCGTTTGTAATCCAGTCCTTTACATTTATAACGCGGAACTCTTCCTTTGTATCGCGTATAATAACGGTATCAATTCCTGCGTTTATAATCATTCTCCTGCACATCATACAATTGCTTGTTTCGGGAACGATTTCTCCGCTTTGAGGATCTGTACATGCCATATACAGGACTGCTCCGTCCATTTCTTCTCGTGATGCGGATATAATTGCATTTGCCTCCGCGTGGATTGAACGGCACAGTTCATATCTCTGTCCGTGCGGAATATTCATTTTTTCCCGTATGCAAAAATTCATATCGCAGCAGTTTTCTCTTCCGCGGGGAGCGCCATTATAGCCGGTGGATACAATCGAATCTTTTTTAACTATTATTGCTCCGTAACGCCTGCGCAGACACGTACATCTTTCAGATACCGTTTGTGCTATATCGAGATAGTAGTTAATTTTACTGACTCTCATATTTTTTTAGCGAGCTCCTTAATATATGCCTTGAATTCAGGACCCAGCTCTGGATCTTTCAGTGCACTTTCGACGTTTGCAAAAAGAAAGCCGAGCTTTGATCCCATATCATAGCGTATTCCGTCAAAATCAACCGCGGTCATACCCTTGGAACGGGCGAGATCACGCATAGCGTCCGTGAGCTGAATTTCACCGCCGGCGCCGGGTTTTGTAGCTGAGAGTATATCAAAGATGTCGGGCGTCAGCAGAACACGGCCGAGAATTGAAAGCCTTGTAATAACCTGTTCCGGTTTTGGCTTCTCGATCATATCTGTCACATAATAAAAATTCGATTCTCCAGGAAGCGGTTTTGCGTCAAGCGAAGAGTATTTCAGAATTTGTTCGGCGGTGACCTCTTTTACTCCGGCAACTGCAAGATTGTATTTGTCATACGCTTCTGCAAGCTGCAGGCAGACAGGCTTTTCGGACATGATTATATCGTCGCCGTAAAGAACGTAAAAAGGTTCGTTTCCAATAAAGTTTTTGGCACGTAGAACTGCATCTCCGAGACCGCGGGCCTCTTTCTGGCGTATGAAATATATGTTTGCGCGGTTTGCGGCGCTTCTCAGAGAGTCAATTATATCATCTTTTCCCTTTTTGCGGAGAGACTCTTCATATTCCGGAGAATAGTCAAAATAATCTTCGATTGCGTATTTTCCCCGGTTGGTAATAATCAGTATATCTGTAACGCCGCTGCTGATGGCCTCATCGACAAGATATGAGATGGCAGGCTTGTCTACTATAGGGAGAATTTCCTTCGGAACAGTACGGGCAATTGGAAGCATTCTTGTGCCGAGACCTGCGGCAGGAATTACGGCTTTAGTAATTTTTTTCATGGTAATTATCTCCTTTCTGCTGACTAAGATTTCTGCCGCATAAAAATACGGCGGAAGATTTTATTCTGTGTCAGTGTTTGCTTTATTCCGTAAAAGCCTATAAATGTAGTTTATTTTGTGTTTGTTGCTTCTGATGAATCAATAGTAACAGAGCCAGATATAAAATTTTGCTCTGTCAGGGTATCGAAGATTTTTGCTTTTTTGACTTCAAGCGATTCTGAGAATTCTGTCAGACTTTCGTTGAACCTACGGGCTACATATGCGCTGCGCAATTCGTCGAAATGACTGTTTATATAATCCTCGGTAATATCGATACGCATGACGACGTGATATCCAGCCTCGGTCTCAACGACTTCGGGATAAATCTCTCCCGGGGAGACAGAAGAGACGGCGCTTTCGAATTCTTCAAGAAGCTGTCCCGAGGTAAAGCAATAATCTCCGTCCGTTGTATCCTCGCTGTATTTTTCAATCAGTATATCAAAATTTTCACCGGACAGTGCTTTGTTAAGAATCTTCTTTGCGAGTTCAAGGTTTTGGGCTTTGCTTTCGCCCTCGCCGTTCTGTATTAATACCTGTTTTGCGCGGTAGAAATTCTTGTACACATCGCTTTCAATTGTCGCATCGTCCGCGGCAAGCTCGCCGGTGGCTTCTGAGGTCATATATGAACGGAGCTTTGTTTCAAGCTGCTGAAGCTCTAATGCATATCTGAAAAAAGCTTCGGTGGAATATGATTCACGCAGTGCATTCTGATATTCTTCTTCCGATCCGTAATCATCGGCCGCCGAGCTGACAAGCTCATCGATATAAGCTATATCGTCGCTTGTGAGTGAAATCTTTTTCTTTTTCGCCATTTCGGATATGGACGCATAATGTTTAAGGGATTTCATGACGGTATCGCGTATCTGTGTGTCAAGCTCTTCGGCTGTATAATTATTTTCAGACGAAAGGAGTTCATCTCTTATATTCATATACAGATAGCGGTAGTGCTCAAAAGAGACGTCAAAGCCTCCGATTTTCATGATGATATCTTTTTTATTTGAGCATGAGCATATCAGAGAAGCCGACAAGACTGCGGTGCTTATTATTAGCATGCAGCGGAATAAAGTTTTTCTGAATTTTGTCATTATAAAAATCTGACCCTTTCAGTCGAACAATCTGTATGGGACTTCGGCTGCGGAATGTAAACGCATCCGACTTGTCTTTTAACCTACTCTTTATTATTTTATCTCAAATCTTACGCTTTGTCAATAAAAATGAGTTAAAAAGGTGACAATATAACCGATATCTGAAGAATCGCAATGAAATTTCAAAAGGGTTATGTTTTTTCTTTACATTTTTATCATGACATGTTATAATTAGGAAGTTAAATAATAAAAATAGAGGCGGAGGGCATCAGCGTAAAAAATGATCAGCCCTAACGTAAAAAATTTTCACGTCAGAAAGGCATGGAGGCATTAATGATTTTACGGTTCACGGAAGGCGATGTAATCCAACTGAAAAAAGCGCATCCGTGCGGCAGCGCGATGTTTCGCGTACTGCGTACAGGCTCTGACATAAGAATCAAATGCGAGGGGTGCGGCAGAGATATTACGGTTCCGCGTGTGAAATTAGAAAAAAGTGTCAAAAGGATTCAGACAAAGGCAGAAGAGGAGGCCTGAAAAAATAATGCAGGATTTGAATGAACATAAAATCAAACAGAAGAAAAGCGGCGGAATAAAAAATATTTTTACAGACTATCTCGACGCTGTTCATACCAGAAAAAATTTATTTTTGCTGTGGGCGTTTTTGCTGCCCATGGGTATTTTGCTTCTCTTGTATGTTTCGCTTAAAGTATATCCCTTTGGAAACGGTTCTGTTCTTGTTTTGGATTTAAACGGACAGTATGTTTATTTCTTTGAGGAGCTGAGGTCGAAAATTTTGTCAGGCGGAAGCCTGCTCTATTCATGGAGCCGTTCGCTCGGCGGAGAATTTCTCGGTATGTTTGCATATTATCTTGCAAGTCCGTTTTCTCTGTTGGTTTGTCTTTTTCCGAAGGCGCATATTACGGAAGCCCTGCTTCTGATTCTGCTGCTCAAGGCCGGCTCATGCGGCTTTACAATGGCGCTTTATCTCAAAAACTCATATCCGGCGAGAAAGTCGGGCATGGTGGCATTTTCGACAATGTATGCTCTGTGCTCCTTTGCGGTTGTTCAGGCGCACAACACCATGTGGATTGACGAGCTGATTTTTCTGCCGCTTGTTGTGCTGGGTATAGAAAGGCTTATAAAGAAAAAGGATTTTGTTCTTTACACGGTTTCTCTTGCGCTTTGTACAATGTCGAATTTTTATATAGGCTATATGGTCTGTATATTCACCTTCTTTTATTTTTTCTATTATTACTTTGCCAAAAGCGGCGGAGAGATTAATCCGCTCGGAGAGAAGCGGCATTTTCTGCGTTCTTTACTGAGAATGATTATTTTTTCGGTAATTGCCCTGGAAATTGCAATGGTTGTGCTTTATCCGGCGTATATCTCCTTGACCTTCGGAAAGACCGGATTTTCCGATCCGAGCTATGAGCTCAAGCAAAAATTTGATTTTCTCGATTTCATTGCCAAGCTGTTCCCGGCCTCATATGATACGGTACGCCCTGAGGGACTTCCGTTTGTATATTGCGGAACGCTTACTCTTATAATGCTTCCGATGTTTTTTCTCTCGAAGAAAATCAGCGCAAGGGAAAAAATTGGCGGAGGCGCGCTGATCGCTCTGTTTATATTCAGCTTTATGGGGTCAACGTTCGACCTTGTATGGCATGGCTTTCAGGCTCCGAACTGGCTCAACTACAGATACAGCTTTATGCTTGTATTTGTTATGATAGTTTTTGCGTACAGAGCGATTTCGGAAATCAGAAGCATTGATTATAGGTATGTAGTCGGTATTTGCGGAGTACTGGCTTTGTTGCTCATAATAATTCAGAAACAGGATTACGAGTGGTACAGTGATATTTACGGAATCTGGATTGCCATGGCTTTCATCGGTATCAACTTGGTAGTTCTTTACATCTACCGCAAAGGCTGGCTCAGGTATGGAGCGGCGATTCTTCTCGTCGGTACCGTGTGCTTTGAGATGATGATTTCGGGCTTTACCGATGAATATCATCTTGACAAGGACGTTGTTTACAGCACAAGGACATCGTATCAGAGTTATCTTAATAAGCTCAGTCCTATAGTAAGGTATCTGAAAGAATATGACGCGGAGAATTTCGGTTCGGAATTTTACCGTATGGAAAAAACTTCTCACAGAAAAACAAATGATGCGATGGCGCTTGGAATGTACGGTATATCAAACTCTACCTCGACGCTTAACGCTTCGGTCATAGACCTGCTTCAAAAGCTCGGATTTTCTTCAAAGTCGCATTGGACGAAATATCTTGGCGGTACTCCGGTAAGCGACTCTCTCCTCGGAATTAAATATATTATAAACACCGATTATTACGACACGGATATATATGAGCTTATCAAGCCTGACTCTGCAAATAAGCTTTACGGCTATTACAATCCGTATGCCCTGTCTCTCTGCTATGGGGTAAACAGCGGAGTTTCTGAGATAGACTTCAGCGACGGTACTATTCCGGCAACGCCGTTTGAACGTATGAACGCACTTGTCAGCGCAATGCTTGGCGATGAGAACATAGAGCTTTTCAAGAAAATTGATTATTCTGAGGAAAAAACCAATCTCGAAGTTGCCCATACAAAGTCTACAGATACCTCGCAAAGACATGTGAAATACTCTCCCAAGGTTGCGGACACGGAGGCAAAGGTAACATATTCCTTTGTCGGAGCCGGCGGAAATAATGAGATATTTTGCTATTTCCCTTCTGATTATAAGCGCGACAGCTCTCTTTACCTTAACGGAACAAAGATCAGCACGTATTTTGAAAACGAAACCTACAGAATCGTATCTCTCGGTGCGTTTGACGAAGGATATTCAATGACCGTAGACCTGCGTCTCGATGATACCACGATGTATATTCAGGAGGACGTCGGCTATTTCTACTATCTTGACACCGAGGTATTTGAAACGGTTATGCCGCGTCTTGCCGAGTGCGGCCTTGACATTACCTCTTTTAGTGATACCAAAATCAAGGGAAATGTAAATATTACGGGTGAGAACACTCTTATGTTTACGTCGATTCCGTATGATTCCGGATGGGTTGTAAAGGTCGACGGTAAGAAAGTGGAAACAGACAAAACGCTGGGAGCCCTCCTTGCATTTGAAATTTCAGATGGAGAGCATGAGGTAGAGCTGAAATACAGCCCGGCAAGCTTTACCTACGGACTGATAATTACCGTGTGCGGACTTATAACCTTTGCCGCGGCTATTATTATTGTAAAGCCGGAGAGCATTATGAATATTGCCGGCTCTCTGAAAGACAGGCGTAAAAGGAAGAAAATCGCCGCCGCAGCCGGTGATGACGGCGAAGCGGACGAGTTCACCGAAGCTTCTGATGTTAAGCCGGAAGCACCGCCGGACGGCAGCGGGGAAGATTTTCCGGAGGATGAGGTCTGAAAGGAAAGCTTTTTAACTTTTTTAAACTATTGTAAAATTTATTTGTGTTGGTACCGGAGAAGTGGGAGCCGGATATTATCGAACAGTCGAGTCAAATAATGGGTTACCGAGAGGTCAGACAGAATATGGCCTTTTGGTAACCCTTTTTATTATGTTTACATGGCGTTCTTCCACGACGGAATGACGGAGATGAAAAGATTAACTGTCTTAAAACCGTCTGCCGCTATACCTTTGTCCAGTTATAGCTTGTACTGCTCTTTTTATCGGGAATCTTTTACTGCGATTTTACATGACTTGTCTTTCAGGTTTTACATGGGAACTGTATGATTGTAAGTGTAAACAAAAATAAAAAGCAAACATCAGAGATGAAATAAGGAGTACATGTTATGAAAACGAAATCAAAAATTATTGCTTCTGTCCTTTGTCTTGCACTTGCAGGTTCAGTTATGGCAGGCTGCGGAAAAGGCGATAAAACAGTATCGACAGACGGCTCGACCTCTATGGAAAAGGTCATCGGCGCGCTCGGCGAACAGTTTAAGGCGGACAATGAGGGAGTTACATTTACATACAACGCGACAGGCTCGAGTACAGGAATTACCGCGGTGTCGGAGGGGCGCTGCGACATCGGACTTTCGAGCAGAGCTCTTAAGGATGAAGAAAAATCAAGCGGTCTCAAGGAAACCATTCTTGCGTATGACGGAATCGCAGTAATTGTAAACACTGAAAACGAAATTGACGGGCTGAGCCTTGATGATATCGCAAAAATCTATACCGGAGAGATTAAAAACTGGAGTGAGCTTGGCGGCGCAGACGCAGATATCGTCGTTATCGGCAGGGAAGCCGGAAGCGGAACGAGAGACGGCTTTGAATCCATAACAAAGACGGAGGGCAAATGCACTTACCGTCAGCAGCTTACCGCAACAGGAGACGTAATTACCACAGTATCCTCAAATCCGGACGCAATCGGATATGCGTCGCTTGCTTCTGTCAAAGAGACGGTAAAGGCAGTGTCTGTCGACGGGGTAGCTCCGAGTGAAGAGACGGTGAAAGACGGAAGCTATAAAATTCAGCGTCCGTTCGTCCTTGTGACAAAAGAGGGAACTAAGCTTTCCGAGACCGCACAGAAATTTTTCGATTATGCAACTTCATCGGCGGCAGGCGATGTAATTACAAAAGCCGGCGCTGTTCCTGCAAATTAATCGGGATATATCTGCGGCAGAGAAAAATCCGGCTGGGAGACAAACTCATATGAAAAGAAGAAAAAACAATATAGAAGCGGTTGTCTACGGGATATTCCTTATCTGCGGACTGATTACAATTGCGGCGGTGCTTCTGATAAGCATATACCTAATAATATCGGGAATACCTGCAATAAGAAAAATCGGGCTCATAGAGTTTTTGACCGGCGATACATGGCAGTCAACCGGTGCGGAAGTGAAGTTTGGACTTCTTCCCTTTATACTAACGAGTGTATACGGTACAGCCGGGGCTGTAGCAATCGGAGCACCGGTCGGGTTTTTCACGGCGGTTTATCTTTCAAAGCTTGCGCCGAAAAAAGTGAAAACAGCGGTCGAAACGGCGGTCAGTCTGCTGGCAGGAATTCCCTCGGTTGTATACGGCCTCGTCGGAATGCTTGTGCTTGTACCGGCGATACGAAATATCTTCGGGGTATCTGACGGAGCTGGTCTGCTTGCCGCGATTATCGTACTTGCGATAATGTCGCTGCCCTCGATTATTAAGGTCGCGCTTAATGCGCTTGACGCGGTTCCAAAGGAATATGAGGAGGCGTCAATGGCGCTCGGCGCCACTCCCGTTGAAACGTACTTCAAAGTGTCTGTTCCGGCGGCGCGGAGCGGAATCGCCGCTGCCGTTGTACTCGGCGTCGGCAGGGCAATCGGGGAGGCCATGGCGGTTATGATGGTTTCGGGAAATTCTCCGAATATGCCGTCTCTTTTCCAGAGCGTCAGATTTCTGACTACGGCGGTCGCGAGTGAAATGTCTTATGCTTCCGGACTTCAGCGTCAGGCTCTGTTTTCAATCGCGCTTGTGCTTTTCCTGTTCATTATGTTGATAAATGCGTCGCTTAATTTCTTTCTTAAGAGAGATAAATCGAAAGGGTAAGTTCTCAATGGATAAAAATCAGAAGATTTCAGGCTCAAGAAAAATACATATTGCTTTCATGAAAATCATCATGGCGGTTTCGGTTTTTGTAACCTGCGCGCTTGTCCTGTTCATGATTTTTTATGTGCTTTACAAGGGACTGCCGAATATTACAGCTGAGCTGCTTTTTACATCACCGAGTTACATTTCCGCAAGCATTGGAATTCTGCCCGATATTCTCAACACGGTGTACATAATAATCGCGTCGCTTGTAATAACTCTGCCCATCGGGGTAGGTGCGGCGGTTTATCTGAACGAATATGCAAAGCATAAAAAATTTGTCGCGCTGATTGAGTATGCCACGGAAACCTTGTCCGGAATACCTTCGATTATCTACGGCCTTGTAGGAATGCTTTTCTTCTGCCAGTTCCTGAATTTGCAGACGTCGCTTCTTGCCGGCGCACTGACGCTGGTGATTATGAATCTGCCGACAATTATGCGCACGACGCAGGAAAGCCTTAAAACAGTGCCGCAGAGCTATCGCGAGGGAGCTTTCGGACTGGGAGCCGGCAAATGGAGAGTAATCAGAACGGTGGTGCTCCCCGGCTGCATAGACGGGGTTTTGACCGGATGTATTCTTTCCGTCGGGAGAATTTTAGGGGAATCGGCGGCTCTGCTCTTTACAGCAGGCTTTGCTCACGCTCTCAACGGCTTTTTCTCAGGACTTGTAAGCTCAGGAGCAACTCTGACGGTTGCACTGTATGTCTATGCAAAGGAGCAGGGCGAGTTTGAGGTTGCGTTTGCCATAGCCGCTATACTGATGATTATGGCACTTCTTATAAATCTCTCTGCCAGTCTTGTTTCAAAAGCTTTCAGAAATAAAGACAGACCTAAGGGTGCGCGCGATACAGGTGCAGGAAAAATACGAATTCTCTCTTTCTTTCAAAATCGACGCGCCGCCTGCAAGACGGCTGCTGAAAAAGATGTGCAGGGCATAAAAAGGAGACTGAGTGAATTATGAGCAGTATAATTTCCGCAAAGGACCTTTGTCTGTGGTACGGAAGTACGCAGGCACTGAAAAATATAAATATTGAAATTGAGGAAAAGAGTATTACTGCTCTGATCGGGCCGTCCGGGTGCGGCAAATCTACTTTTTTGAAAACGATTAACCGTATGAATGATCTTGTTCCCGGTGTGAAAATCAAGGGGAGTGTGACATATAGCGGGGAAGACATTTTTGCCCCGTCCGTAGACGTCAACGTTTTACGCCGTAACATCGGAATGGTGTTTCAGAAGCCTAACCCGTTTCCGATGAGCATTTACGATAACGTCGCTTACGGTCCGCGTACTCACGGAGTAAAAAATAAAGCCAAGCTTGACGCTATTGTCGAGTCGTCGCTTAAGGACGCCGCTATCTGGGAAGAGGTCAGGGACAGACTGAAAAAATCGGCGCTTGGACTTTCCGGCGGACAGCAGCAGCGTCTTTGTATTGCAAGAGCGCTTGCGGTAGAGCCGAAGGTGCTTCTGATGGATGAGCCGACAAGCGCGCTTGACCCGATTTCGACCGCAAAAATTGAGGAATTGGCGACCGAGCTGAAAAGCCGCTACACGGTTATTATGGTAACGCATAATATGCAGCAGGCGATGCGGATTTCCGACACAACGGCATTTTTTCTTCTCGGTGACCTTATTGAGTACGGAGACACAAAGGATATTTTTTCAGCTCCGAAGGATAAACGGACAGAAGACTATATCCGCGGCAGATTCGGCTGATTGAATGACAAAACAAAAAAACTCCGCGGCCGCATGGCGGCGGAGTTTTTTTGTTTTGCGTGCTGCATTTCCGGAAGAACAAAAAACGTCGGCAGATCTGCTGAGTTTAAGGGGCTCAGCATTTCCTGATATTTATGCGCACACGACACATAAACAGAGCAGCCGGACGAATCCGGTACCGACGTGAAATATTATAGCATGTTTTTTGACAAAATTCAACCGTTTTTCTTCATACAATAAAAATTTCTAAAAAACTATTGACGGATAAAAATAAAAGTGGTATAATATTTACAGCGAAGTTATAAACAGTAAAAAAACTGAATACAGTCCCTCCGGCAGGACATAAAAAAACGCCGGCAGATCTGTTGAGTTTAAGGGGCTCAGCATTTCCTGATATTTATGCGAACTAGGCACATAAACAGAGCAGCCGGACGAATCCGGTACCGAC
>CABPZV010000019.1 GCA_902462015.1 uncultured Eubacteriales bacterium
CCCGGCCAAACCTGCCGCCAAAGGTATATTTTTATTTATGCGTATACTTATGCTTCCGCATGCTGTTTTTTTTAACTGCCGATACATACACACAAACTTTTCCGCTGCCCTGTATGCCAAATTACCATGCCCAATTTCATTCAGTTCCGGAATATCACACACAACTGATATACTGTCAGGCATACTTAAATCACAGTCTATCTCTACTGTGTCATGCAATGAAATTCTGTGCATAACACTGTCAATCGTATGGTAACCGTCCGGCCTTTTACCCGTAATTTCAAGAAACAGATTAATTTTTGCATAAGCTTTTTCTATAATGCTTTTTTTTCCGGCATCAGACATATAAATCCCCTAATCTACTGCTCTGCAAGTTTCTTCTCTTTATAGCTTAGGCAGAATGTCCCCACCATTAAGGCGGCAGCCTTAATGGTGGTCACCTTAATGGTGGTCGCCTCTTAAGGCGGCAGCCTTAATGGTGATCGCCTCTTAAGGCGATGGCCTCTAAAGCGGTAGGAGACATTTCACCATTCAGTGGGAGATACAATCTTTTACTGGAATGGTTGCCACGCCATATGACGGGGCTAAAGCCCCTTATTGAATTACAGTCGGCGCATAAAGAAAAATGCCGACTAATGGCTATACAAAAAAACCAAAAGCTCTATTCGATTATCGTATTTTAAAAATTAACGAATAAGCTTAAAAATAATGTTCTTTTTAATATCAACGGCATGAATCGGACAAAGCTCCTGACAACAAAAGCATTTTATGCATCCCTTCCGATCTATCACAGCCTTTCCGCCGCGAACCGAAATAGCATTTGCAGGACAGTTTTCCGCGCATCTTCCGCATCCTACACACTTTGATAAGATTACCTCAGGCCTCGGCTGCAGAAAAGGCGGCAGCAAAGAAAATATTTTTCCCCGCTTTGCATCTGAATGAAGATAATCCTTAACTCTGAAAGAATCAATATCATCACCCAAAATACACATCTCACTTTCCTTAGGACAAAGTCCGCGTCGCTTCGCCTCCTCAACCATCGGAACTTCTCCGTCATGGCATATAATTTCAGATGCAGCTAAATCAAGCGCATACGGATTCTCCGAGACAAGCAGGCATCCCACTTTTCTGGGAGAACCTCCTGAAGGTCCGTTTCCCTCCATACCGACTACAGCGTCGCAAAAGCTTATTATCCTCTTTGAACTGCAAAGCATATCGCAAAGATCAATAAGCACGTCTCCGAACTTTTGTTGATTTGAAAATCTGGCATGCATCTCAACCTTTTGAGTTCCGGGAATTACCCCGAACAGATTTTTCACCGCATTAGTCATTCCGGTAAGCGTGTGCGTTTTAAGCTTGCAGACATTAAAAATAACATCAGCGTCTGCAATAGCATTAATAACATTAAAATTTTTAGAGTTTTTTGCATTGGGTGCAGACATCGTCCGAAATCCCATATCGGTATTAAGAACCGCCCCGGAGTTTTTAGCCACCTCGTCAACTTTGTTCATCTTATAGTTGTGCTTCATAAGCGAAAGAGTAAACGGTCCTCCGGGACTCTCTGCAATCGTAACGTGTGCGCCGCATGAAACGGCAATCCTTGAAACCGCTTCTATAACCGCAGGGTTCGTACAAGCAGCCGTGTCCGGCTTTGAAGCGACTACTAAGTTAGGCTTGACTGCAATGCGTTTACCTGCAAAAGCAGAAAGATCAATCCCTAACTCGAAAATCTGTTCTCTAAATATTTTTTCTATCTTAGAGACATCGTAATCTTCACACCGCCTGACAGAGACAGTACAAATCATCATTTTTTACCCAGCCTTGATTTAAGGCTTCCCTTCTATCATATGTAAAATTCAATTGGCTCACAAAAACAGTTATTCATAAGCGGTGCCGCATCACAAGACATTTCAGCAGTGAATAAACAACATCAATTTCCTAAACGTACATGTTGCTCATTTCTTTTCTTCAATGTACATTTAATTATACAATATCTTTAACGGCAAATCAATACAAAAATCAATTTTACATTTTATCATTTCTCAATATCAAACAGGGTTTAAACTTGACATGGTATAAACAAAGTAGTATCATAGCAATACAATCAAATTAAATGGCCGGATGGTATTTTACCCATGTTATATAAAGAAGAAAATGTCATAAAACCTATAGCATATATCCGTACTGAATTCCCTTCAAAATTCGGCATACCAAGGCAAAGTTCTCTTAAAGATAATTTATTTGGTACCATAGTATTTGAGGAAAAATACAGCCATGAAGAGGCTTTCCGCGAGCTTCAAGGATTTTCACATCTCTGGATTATATGGCATTTTTCCGAGACTGAAAAAACCGAAGCCGCGCTTACAGTCAGACCTCCGAGACTCGGCGGAAACAAACGCGTAGGCGTCTTTGCGTCAAGATCTCCATACCGTCCGAATTCACTCGGACTATCCTGCGTAAAGCTTGAAAGGATATGCAGCGGAGGCAGACTGTGTAATATTCCTTACTGTCCGCTCGGAAAAAAGTCGTGCAAAAAGCTCAGGGGTACATCCCTGCTTGTATCTGGAATAGATATGAAAGATAATACCCCTATATTCGATATAAAGCCATATATTCCAATCACTGATTGCCATCCTGATGCGTCGGAAGGATATACATCAATCACACAAAATCACCGTCTGACGGTAATTTTACCTGATAATATAAGCTCGGTTATTCCGCCCGAAAAGATTGCACGGCTTACATCTGTTCTCGAGGATGACCCACGCCCGGGTTACAGACACTCATCAGAAAAATCTGATAAAATATATCATATTGAGTTCGATATATACGATATTCCATTTCAGGTAAAATCCGGTAAACTAATAGTTATGGACGGTATAAAAACAAATAGGACTTGAATAAAAAAGCTGACTTATAACCATCCCGTACGGTTTGATATTACCTTTAAATCCCTATTTTCAGGTTTGCTAATCAAATCTATATATATCCATTATGTATGCAGTTCCTTTTCTTTCTCATTTCCGTCTATATATCTCTTAGCCTGAGCAGAAAAAAGCTCGTAATAATGGCCATGAAGACTCATCAGTTCATCATGACTTCCCAGCTCAATTATACTTCCATTGCAAAGAACGACAATTTTATTTGCAACAGTTGCACTTGACAGTCTGTGAGATACAAAAATCGTAGTTTTATCCTTTCGCAGCGAATCAAACTGATTATAAATTTCCTGCTCGGCCATTGCATCAAGAGATGCTGTAGGCTCGTCAAGAATTACTATGTCGGAATCAGAGTAAAATGCCCGTGCGATTGAAAGCTTTTGCCATTGTCCGACAGACAGCTCAATCCCGTTATTTTCAAAATAACGCATTAGCGGAGTATTATATTTTTCAGGAAGCTTCTCGATAAACAAATCTGCACCGCTTTGCTGAGCAGCATGTCTTATCAGACTCGGATCCACTTCGGTTCTTATATTGCCAAACGCAATATTTTCTGCTGCATTTACCGCATACTTTCCAAAATCCTGAAAAATAATTCCATATATACTATATAGCTCATCGGTAGCATATTCGCGTATATCATGACCGTCAAGCAATATTACTCCTTCTGTAGGATCGTACAGACGTGTAATCAGCTTGATAAGCGTAGTTTTCCCTGCTCCGTTAAGTCCGACAAGAACTACAGTGTCGCCCGGTTCAATCACAAGATTTACATTTTTAATTACATCCCTGCCTGTATTCGGATACCGGAATGAAACATTTATGAGTTCAAGCCTATGTCCAGTGTGATGTGCCGGATGTCTTGGCTCAGCAACAGACGGAACAACAGTCGGCCTTTCATTCATAAAAGAAATCATATTATCTATAAACAGCGTCCCTTCATAAATAGAAGCTGTTGTTGTAATAAGAGTTGCAATTCCTGCCGATATTGAAGTAAGCGCACCGGTATACAGTGAGTAATCACCAATTTTATAAGTTCCGGTACATACTCCGTGAGCAATAAAAAGAAATAAGCCACAATTTACCAGAGACGAAAGCAATGTCATGGCGATATGAAGCATACCTTCATTTACAAACAGCTTTTTCAGACCTGAAAAATAGTTGCGAAACACCTTTTTATATCGTCCGATGAAAAAATCAGCAAGTCCGAATATACGGAGTTCTTTTGCCATGTCCTTATCGGTAACCAAAGATGAATAATAGCTCATTTGACGGCGGTCTTTAGAACGATGACGCATATATAAAAAATTCTTACGTCTGTATGTAAAGTTTATTACCGCAGACGGAATACTAATAAGAGTTATAATCAAAGGAGCAAACGGACTGATCGCCCAAAGAATCACGATAAATGAAACCATACTGATCGCTGTGCTGACAACGGTGAAATTGGAGTTTAAAATCTGAATAGGACGGTGTCCGGCTTCCCTGCTGGCGTTTTCCAGCTTTTCATAAAAATCCGGCCTGTCAAAGCTTGATATATCTATATTTTTTGCCTTATCCATAATTTTCACATTGACATTGTTGACAACAAGCTCTCCGGCTATATTTGTGATAATTCCGTTTATTCTTGATACAATTGCAGTAACAAAAGAAAGGACAAACGTCATGACGAGCCAAAACACAACGGTCTTGAAGCTGTTTTCACCGACAGAAACAAACGAAGTATAAGCATCCGCAAGAGTATTTAGAAGTTTGGCGTTGACAAAAGCGCTAACAATAGGTGTTACTCCGTTAAAAACCGCCATAAATATCATTACAAACAATATCCATGGACGTGTGTCCCAGACAATCTTAAATATGTAAAAAAGGCGGAATAAAAATTTTCCAATCAGTCTTTTAAGATAAGCCGGCACCTCACAAAACGATTTTGGTTTAGGTTCCTTAAGCTTTTCCGACGCCTCATGCATAGAGGGCGGGGGTCCTCCGGGATTCATAAAATATAAATTCCTCCTTCAATAAGGGGCTTTAGCCCCGTCAAATGGCGTGGCAACCATTCAGTAGGAGATTGTATCTCCCACTGAATGGTGAAATGTAACCCATCGCCATTAAAGCTTCCGCTTTAATGGCGATTGCCTTAATGGCGGGGAACATCTGCCTAAGTTATAATTTTTTTAAGGGCTAAAAGCCTTTATGATAAAGTGTCTCGAAAAAAGTTATTAAAACACAAAGAAAAATTGTCTAAACAAAACTTGCACCTTAAAGCTTTAGCTTTAAGGTTATTATACCACAAATGCAATACTACACACAAGAAGAATTTGTTAACTAATTAATTATTTTATGAAAAATATTGCCTTTCTTTTTCTAATACTGTTAATTGATATACTAATCTAATAAGAGTAATATTTTCATGCATAAAATCCGAAAACGCATCGAAAGAAGACTTTTTATTTCAGTTCAATAAGGGACTTGCCCCGTCAAATGGCGTGGCAACCATTCAGTAGGAGATTGTATCTCCTACTGAATGGTGAAATGTAACCCGCTGCCATTAAAGCGGAAGTTTTAATGGCGATTACCCTAATGGCGGGACATCTTTGCCTAAGTTATATATGCCAGCAAGCCGCAATTACTCCACTGAGACGGTGAAGCTCTTCCGCCGACTGAGAATAATCAGGCATAAAATTTTTAACGTGCCGCCAAAAACGCGCTCCGTGATTTGGCTCTGAAATATGACAAAGCTCATGAACGATAACCGAATCGATTGCTTGAATAGACGCAAGCATAACGCGCCAGGAAAAGCAAATTCTAACATTTGAATGACGCTTGTCATGAATACAGCTGCCCCACTGTTTTTTTGCTGAGGTTATTTTAACCGGAGGGCACTCAGTTCCAAGCTTAGAGGCGATTTCTGCCATACGCACCGGAATATAACGTTTTGCCAAAGCTATATAAACTGCTTCGAGAGCTCTCTCTATCTGCTCGTCAAAAAGCTCCGGGGCTATCACAAAACCGCGGTCAAAACGTCCAGCCCTGCACGACACTGGATCAAGCATAAGCTTTTCCGCAAATGTTCCGGAAAGCGCTGTAATATCTGGGTAGGAATATAGATCTCCTTCAGAATAAATACCAAAAAGGATTCCAAAAAGAGGAGTATAAGAACCGTATGCAAGTTCAAAGCAAATATTTTTTCTCATAAAGGAGCGGTATTCACAAAGCTTTTTTTCAATAATGCTTTGTTTTTTCTCGGCAAGTTGGATAATATAATCATTTGAAGTTCCTCGCGGAACTGTTACCTCAACCGTATCAGAAGAAATAATACGAAAAGTTATACTTTTTTTAGCGCGATCGGATACAACAATATTTAATTTATAGCCAGACATTCCATTCCTCATATTTTTAAAGAAATTTCAACATATGGTTACTCGCGAATATTAACCAAATATACAAAAACGCTCCCGATTATCAATAACGGGAGCGTTTGGAATATTGCCTTATTATTAGCAGAACACTGCTGCAAATGTTTTCAGTTTAAGCTATTACATTGCTGAAAAACAAGTTAAGCATACCGTATATATATGCCGAAAAACATACCTCGACAGGTTATACGGCTTATTTAGATTCCTGCAGACGTTTCTCGAGAGCGTCAAGTTCTTCATAGAGAGCTTTTGGAACTCTTTCTCCTACGACCCCGTAAAATTCACGTATATTTTTAATATCGTCAAGCCAAGCAGAGATATCAACGTCCAAAAGATCTCTGATCGTTTCGATTGTAACTCCCTCAAGATCAGTAATATCAATATCCTCAGCCTTCGGAACATATCCGATAGGAGTAAGTACCGCGTCTACCTTATCATCACAGCGGTCAAGAATCCACATAAGAACACGCATATTGTCTCCAAAACCAGGCCATATAAAATGTCCCTCATCATCGGTACGGAACCAGTTTACATGGAAGATTTTGGGGGCATGAGGAATTTTGTTACCCATTTCAAGCCAATGTGCAAAGTAATCACCCATATCATATCCGACAAACGGACGCATTGCCATCGGGTCACGGCGTACAACGCCAACCGCACCAGCAGCTGCTGCAGTTGTCTCAGAAGCCATGATAGAACCTACAAAGGTGCCGTTCTGCCAGCTTGTCGACTGGTAAACCAGCGGAGCAGTCTTTGCACGGCGCCCTCCAAAAATAATTGCGGAAATCGGTACGCCTGCAGGATCGTTGAAATGTTCCGAAACACAGGGACAATTAACCGCCATAGAGGTGAAGCGTGAATTCGGATGAGCGCCGCAGGTTGACTTATCTTTTTTGTCATATTTAGTATAATCCCACTTATTGCCCTTCCAATCAATCGCGTTCTTCGGAGGATTATCGTTCAGTCCCTCCCACCAAACAGTGTTATTGTCCAGGTCATGAACTACATTTGTAAATATAGTGTCACGCTTTGTTGTAGCAAGTGCATTCGGATTTGATTTCTCGTTAGTTCCCGGAGCTACTCCGAAAAATCCATTCTCAGGATTTACAGCCCAAAGTCTTCCGTCTGAGCCGACGCGAAGCCATGCGATATCATCGCCGACGCACCATACCTTATAGCCTTTTTTACGATAAAGCTCCGGTGGAATAAGCATTGCGAGGTTTGTCTTGCCGCAGGCTGACGGAAAGGCTGCAGATATATATTTTATTTCTCCATCAGGATATTCAATTCCAAGAATCAGCATATGCTCGGCCATCCATCCCTCTTTGCGGCCAAGGTAAGAAGCTATACGGAGTGCGAAGCATTTCTTTCCTAAAAGTACATTTCCGCCGTAACCGGAATTGACAGACCAAATTGTATTATCCTCAGGAAAATGACAGATATAGCGATTTTCCTCGTCAAGATCAGCACGAGCATGAAGTCCCTTTATAAAATTATCGCCGATTCCGTCAAGAACATCGATTACCTGCTTCCCAGCACGGGTCATGATAAGCATATTGAGAACAACATATATTGAATCTGTAAGCTCAATGCCTATCTTGGCAAAGTCAGATCCGACAATACCCATCGAATATGGTATAACATACATTGTCTGTCCCTTCATAGAACCGCGAAACAGCTTTGAAAGCTTCTCATAGCAGTCCTCCGGAGCCATCCAGTTGTTAATATTTCCGGCGTCCTCTTTCTTAGTAGTACAAATGAAAGTTCTATTCTCAACTCTTGCAACATCATTTACTGCAGTACGGTGAAGATAACAATTCGGCAAAAGCTCAGGATTCAGCTCATACAGAGTTCCCTCTTCTACAGCCTGCTTCTTAAGCGCGTCTGTCTGTTCCTCACTTCCATCTATCCATACAATTTTGTCCGGGGTTGTAAGCGCCGCCATTTCATCAATCCATTTGTTAATATAATTATTACTTGTCATGTTCCGTAAACTCCTCTCAAACAATTTTTCCAAACCAAAATTATCATACTACATAACTATAGAAAAATCAAGGCATTTAAGTGAATAACGCTCGAAATTAACATCGCGTTAATAAATATAATTGAATTTTTTCATTTCCAATCCTGCAAAATTCTGTTTGCGTTTTTCATGCAAAACACTAAATATATCCCTCAGCAACGCACTGCCGAATACGTATGCTCAGATGTTCTTATACGTCCGTAATTTTCAAAGCTCATCAAATAATTTGTCAGAGAGCCGTACAAAATCATAGACAGACAGTTTTTCTCCCCGGATTCCCGATTCAAATCCGCAATTTTGAATGATTTCTGAAATTCTTTCTTTCGAAACATTTGAGAACTCAAAAGATAATGAATTCGCGAGAGTTTTTCTTCTCTGAGCAAACGCAGCAGAAATCACACGGAACAAAAGTTTTTCATCTTTAACCGCGGCTGAAGCACGAAGTCCGTCTCCGGCAGAGATTTGAATAACAGAAGAATCCACCTTTGGCCGCGGAATGAAGTTTCCGGCAGGAACATCAAACAATTTTTTTACAGAACCATACCAGGAGACCGAGGCTGTAACAGCTCCGTACTGCGGAGTTCCGGGAATTGCTGAAAGTCTCTGAGCAACTTCTTTCTGCACCATCACGGTAATCTTATCAATCGGTGCTCCGGATTCGAGCAAAAGCATTATCACAGGAGTGGTGATATAATACGGAAGGTTTGCACAAACGGTAATTCTTTCGCCTCCGAACATATTATTAACAAAATCGGCGATACTGAGCTTCATAACGTCTTCGCATATTACCTTTACATTATCAAAGTCAGCAAGCGTCTCTTCAAGTACAGGTATGAGCCCGCGGTCTATTTCCACTGCAGCCACTTTTTCAGCACGTCTGCACAGCTCCCGTGTCAGAGTTCCGATTCCAGGTCCGATTTCGAGAACATATTTTCCGGCCTCGTCGGCAATTCTTCCGGGAATTGCAGGATTTATAAGAAAATTCTGTCCGAACTGCTTCTGAAACTGCAGACCGTGCTTTTCCATTATTCTTTTTATTTCGCTTGTACTAGTTAAATTCATATAAGTACCAAAAAACTCTTGACAAATTATAAAATTATGCTATAATAAAGGAACGTTCAAAAAAAACAAATATATCTGTGCTAGTGTGGCTCAGTGGTAGAGCAGCTGATTCGTAATCAGCAGGTCGTGGGTTCAATCCCCACCACTAGCTCCAATCCTATACAGCTTTTGCTTGTATAGGATTTTCTATTTTTTGTAGATTTATTCTTCAATATCCTTGCCGATATAAAAACTGTACCATTTTTATATCTTGATACATCAATATCATATGAATGATATCATAAATTTAAGTTTATGTCAACATCAGAGAGGGACTTCATTTCACGTATTTTATTAAACACAAGTATAAAAAAACAGGATGTCTGTACACAGACACCCTGTTTTTTTATATTAATTTACTGTATCACTTATTTCTAATAGCATCTATCGGACGCTTTGAAGCAATTTTCATAACCGGTATAAAAGATGCGATAAAAGCTACTGCAACAGCAACAGCGAAAATAAGCAAAAGCTGTCTGGGGCCAAAATTCAGAACTGTTATAAGAATTCCATAAGCCTCTCTTATCTCAGAATTGATAATCATAGTTGCGGCAATTGTTCCTGCGGACGCCAGAACAAAATTAATCATAGCTATAATAAAGCTTTCTGAAAAGAATATCCTGAAAACATCACTTGAGCGCGATCCAATTGCCCGAAGAATGCCGATTTCGCGTCTTTTATAAGAAATACTTGTTCCGATAAAGTTAGCAAACATAAGCGAGGCAAAAACGGCAAATCCGATTCCTACATACAGAAATACCTTTGAAAATACCTCTAAAACCTCATTTACCATATTCAGCTCATAAGTAACAGAATTTTGAAGGTCATATCTAACATCGTCTTCCCTGTAAGAATAATCAACGATATTTCGTATATCGCTTCGGTTCTCCGGCATTGCTCCTACTGCAAAAGAATACAATCCGGTACCAGTAACAAACTTAGAAAACATACTGTCAGGCAAAATCACAGAATCATATATATTTTCGTATTTTCCCTCGTTTTTAATTATCCCCACAATCTTCCAACCGTTCTCCGTATCATAATATCCCGGAGACTGATACCAGTCTAAATCAAAATCAACTTTTGCAAGCGCGTCAAGATCAATATCATTTATAGAATCAACTCTGAAATCTTGATAAACCGTTCCATATGCTGTATAAGAATTCAGCATGCCAAGCGATACAATAATCTCTTTCTCCCCAAGCTCCGTACGCGGATTACCATCAAGCCATTCAATGAATGAGCTGTCAATCTGAGAAAGCTTGGCAGCATAACTGAGATTTAAATGTAAGTCGTCAGCATCGCTGTACAAAGACAAATTCCCGTTATTAATATAATTAAAAGACGGAAGCTGTTCTATCATTCTGTCAATAAATCCTGCTCCGACTATAGCAGTATTGCAAAAACTGAAATTCTTCTCATAATTAAATTCACTGAATAATACATAATCGATAAGATTATCGGTAACTGTATTATATTTGGTATCCTCTGTAAGCGGAAGATAGCGGTCAAAGTCAAGTTTTGTATCAATTATTCCCGTTATTTTATAGCTTATGTCTCCAAAGGTAAGCTTATAGCCTATAAGAGAATCCGGACTGTCGACAGAAATATAGCTTCCGTCGTCAGACAAAATACCTGCCTTTAAAAACGTTTGGGCAACATATAAACTGATTGCAATTTCATCCTTATCTCCGTCAGGAAGCACACCGGCAATCAATTTGTAGCCCATTGCGTCAATATTCTGCTGCGTCATTTCGGCAAAACCGTTTAAAGATGATGAATAAATATCATACTCACTGTCCGTCAGAGACACTTCTTCATTATAATATTCTGTTAGAGACAGATTTAAGAACGAAGGACAATATACCCCCGTAACGTCTACCCCAGTATTTTCTTTAATTTCTGAAATGTCATCCTCGCCAAGATTCGTCATATAGTAGTAATATCTCGTATTGTCGTCATCAAAATATCTTTTCTCGCTTTTTGAAAAGGAAGCAAAACGTACTCCGGTATCTATTATAGATTCAGTACATGCCGATATATTGTCGTAAGAGCCAAACGTATCGGCAAGTCCGAAAAGCGCAAATGCCACAACCGAGAGAAATATTGTAAATACCAGTCGGAATTTTTTATGTTTCATTCCGCTGGCGCCAATTTTTACAGCGTTCCTCATCGGCAGCTTAGACTTAATCAAATCGAATTTTTCATCCGATTTCATATCGATTTTACTTTGATCGGTTTTTGCAAATTTGTTTTTTGCTCCACCGGCAACAATAATCCGTGATTTTTTATCACGAATCGCTCGGATGTATTCATTTATAGCAACTCTGTCTTCCTCAGTAAGCTCATATCCGACAGGCACAGTTATCTCGTTATCGTTAAAGCTGAGATTCTGTTCATCAGATGCAGAATTTTCAAGCGTAACATCGTCTATTACTTTTCCATCCGACAGTTCAATTATACGGTCGGCATACTGTTCAGCAAATTCACGGTCATGAGAAACACATATAATCAGCTTATCGGAGGACAGTTTTTTAAGAGTGTCAAAAACCTGCTTTCCCGTATTGGAATCAAGCGCGCCGGTCGGCTCGTCAGCCATAATTATTGCCGGATTCTTGACAAGAGCACGGGCAATCGCCACGCGCTGCTTCTGTCCTCCGGAAAGCTCGTTAGGACGTCTGCTTCCATATCCTTCAAGATCCACCTCGCGCAAAATTGAATTAATCTGCTCGTTTGTCGCGCGTTTTCCCTGAAGCTCAATCGCCAGAGCAATATTTGCTCCGACAGTAAACTCGTCAAGAATGTTATATTCCTGAAATATAAAACCGACATATGTATTACGGTAAGAATCAAAATACTGCTGTGAAAAATTCTTTGACGATACTCCCTTAATAATTATCTCGCCGCCGTCATACCTGTCAAGACCGCCGAGAAGATTCAAGAGCGTTGATTTACCGCTTCCTGATTTTCCAAGCAGAAACACCATTCCGCGATCCGGAAACTTAAGCGACACATCATTAATCGCAGTTACCGGAACCCCGCGTTTGGGCTTATATTTTTTAGACAAATTAATTGTTTCAATCATTTATTTTTCTCCGTTCTCCATAAGTATATACGGCAATTTATCTGCGTCTTTAAAAGCCAAAATATCGTTTTGCATTATTATAGCAAATATTAATTACCAACTCTGCAAGCGAATCGGCATCGGCCGGATATTCTCCGTTTTCCACCCAGCTGCCTATTAAATTGCATAGAATTCTGCGGAAATACTCGTGCCGCGTGTAAGAGAGAAAACTGCGACTGTCGGTAAGCATACCGGGAAAACATCCGAAGGCAGACAGATTCGCAAGAGAAATCATCTGTTCTTCCATACCGCGTTTGTTGTCATTAAACCACCATGCACTTCCCTGCATGATCCGCGGCATACCGGAGCCGTCCGCCATCTGAAATCCTCCGAGGAGCGTTCCGACCGCCGCGTTGTCAGCCGGATTAATCGAATACAGTATCGTTTTTGGCAAACCGTCGCGCTCCGCAAACCAATTGAGAAGTCCGGCAAGCTCCGGAGTGCTTGTACGTCCGTCGATTATATCAAAGCCGGAATCGGTTCCAAGCTTTTCAAGCATTACTGAATTGGAATTACGCAGAACGCCGTAATGAATCTGCATCACCCAGCCGCGCGTCGTATATTCGCTTGCAAGAAACCGATGCATTTCAGTTTTAAAAATTTCAGCGTCACGCGCATCCGAGCATTTACCATCATTAAGCGCTGACTTAACAATCTCATCCAAATGCTTCATATTTCTCTCCGGAATAAACGGAACCTTATTGTCAATTCCATGATCGGCAATATGACAGCCATGTTCAGCAAAGTACGAAATTCTATTCCGGTAAGCGTCTTTCAGCGATTCAAGGCCGGTAATTTCAACCCCTGATACGGCGGAAAGCAACTGAATGTAATCACGCCAGCCGTAACGGTCGATATTAATACCCTTGTCAGGACGAAAGGCAGGAAGAACTCTAACGTCAAAATCACTGTCTAACGCAATCCGGTCATGCCATTCGAGCGTGTCCGTCGGATCATCAGTGGTGCAGATTACATCTACATTCGAAGCCTTTATAATATTGCGTACGCTCATATAAGGCTTTTTGAGACGTTCGCTTGTAAGCTGCCATATTTCATCGCAGTTTTTTTCACATATTATTCCCGTATAGCCAAAATATCTCCTAAGTTCAAGATGCGACCAATGATAAAGAGGATTACCGATAAGTAAGGGCATACATTTTACATACGCCCTGAACTTTTCATAATCGGAAGATCCTCCGGTTATATAATTTTCATCGACTCCGCACGAGCGCATTGCTCTCCATTTGTAATGGTCTCCTCCAAGCCAAAGCTCGGTAATATTCTCATAACGCTTGTCCTCTGCAATCTCTCTCGGAGAAACATGACAATGATAATCGATTATAGGAAGCTTTTCAGCATAGTTATGATACAGCATTTTAGCCGTTTCACTGTCCAAAAGAAAATCCTTGCCCATAAATTTTTTCATAATATTAATTTCCTTTCTCTGACTTCTGCATAACAATACCGTTCATACCGCGTCTGATATAATCAAGGGAGTTATTGAGTTCCTCTGTATCTACCTTTCCAAACTCGTAAAGCGACGGTGACTCAAGGGTGACAGTCCCGTTATAAATCGGTGAGAGCACAGAGAATAATTTGTCAAAATCTATTATCCCCCTGCCCGGCTGCGGAATAGGGCGCAGCTTTTTAAAGTCATGGGACGGACCGACAAAATCCGATATATGCATATGAACAATACGTCCTGAAAGCTCAGGTTCGGTAAATATATCACCTGCCTTATCGATTTCATCAGCAAATGCAGCAAATCTTGAATCAAATACAAATCTAATTTCCGGATACCGTACAGCAAGTTTGCGCCAATGTTCTATCGGATCTCCGCATCTGCAGGGTACATTTTCAATACACAATGTAATTCCGGATTCAAGACACGCGGAAAGCATTTTTCCTGCCTCCTCTATATTATATTCAATGTCGCAGTCCGAATTCATGCCTCCCCAAAGGTGAAGCACCATTTTTTCAGCTCCTACATTCACCGCAGATTTAAGGCTTTGCAAAAAGAGTAAGAACGCCCCTTCCGAATCATGATCGGAAAGATGCTTTCCTATGTCTTTATCGGAGTGAAGAGTCCGAAACACAAGCGGAGAATTGCAAAGCCTGCCGGTTATCTTGTCCGGAAACTCATCCCATGTGCTGACAATCATAAATTCGAAAGCATCACATTTGATTTTGCTGCCGTATACCGGTATAAGATCAGAATCATAGTTATTTTCATAACCTATGTATGCTCCGGTAGAACAAAGAATCTCATTGTTCATCCGTAAAAATCACTTCCTTGTTTATCCAATGCCATTTTCTTTTACAGAGTATAACACATTCAAAAACACTTTTCAATACAATTAAACAAATTTTAAGATTCATGGAGAGTAATATATTCGTCATCAATTGGCGAACATGAAGACAATTTTCATCCTGTATTCTCTTTTTCCTTGACAGAATAATGGAAGAGTGTTAAAATATTATTGGTTTTATTTGCCTTTTCCGCTGTAAATATTAAAGTAGAACCATACCGCAGCAGTAAAAAGCATTGGATACAATGATGCAAGCATAAATCCTGTGTTCAACCCTAAACTGGAGGAAATAGCCCCAACAGTCCACGGTCCAACCGCACAGCCTATATCTCCAAAAAGCGAAAGCTTTCCGGAAATTTTTGTTCCACCTCCGGGAAATAAACGAGAGGCAAGAGCAAATGCACCTGGACACATTAGTCCAACAAAAAATCCTGTGAAGCTGCATGCCATAAGCGACAGAACGGGAATACTGGAAAATCCGGAAATAATATAACATACCGCAGCGCCGCATCCGCTGAAAAGCAAAGCCGTACGAAGCGAAAGCCTCTTTCCGTATATTCCGTAAATCATTCTCGAGGCTCCCATAAGAGCAGCAAAAACACACGGTCCCAGAAGATCTCCGGCAAATTTGAAGATACCCAAGGTACTTTCAGCATATGCAGAGATCCACTGCGAAATTCCTTGCTCAGCAGCTCCTCCGCATCCGATTATTAAGAGTATAATAATTAATCCGCCGCGTCTGCCTCGTCCTACATATTCCTGTTTTTCAATTTGTTCTCCCATATTTTCTCCGATTTCAGGAAGAGAAATTATATAGAAAAATACTGAATTGATAAGAGGCAGCAAAGACCATGCAAGGGGTATTAGATTCCAATTTTTATCGTCAATAAAACACAGCGATAAAGATGTGAAAATAATAACCATAACCTGACCTATACTACCAAAAGAATGCAGAATACTGAACCTCATCGCTGAAGAATGTTCTCCTCGCGGCAGTGAGTCCATCAGCGGATTTACAAGCACTTCTACAAGCCCCGCTCCGGTCTGTGTGACAGAAACTGCCGCTATCACACACGGATAAACAAAATCTCCGGAGACGAATTCCGGAAGAACCCCAAGTAAAAGCAAGCCAGAGAAAATAAAAATATGCGCAATTATTCCGGAAATTTTTGCTCCTATTTTGTCACAAAACATCCCTGCAAATGCATCGGACACTATCTGAGCTGCAAATCCACACAGTACAATTACCGCAAGTTCAGATACGTTTAAATTGTATATCTTTGAAAATATTACAAAAAAAAGCGGAGGCAAATTTGCTGCGACCGCCTGACAGATACATCCGATACAGCACACACATGCCGCGCCGCGGTAACTTTTATTCTTTCCCATATGTAAAAACTCCTTTGTCCTGAAACAAAATATATTGTGCTGGAAAACATACAGCATTTATATAATAAAGTTCATATACAAAATTAGTTCAATAAGGCGCATAGCGCCGTCATGGAGTGTTTCGGCGGTGGATTATACCATCACTGAAAAATAAAGTGGAACCCACCACATATAAAGTCCAATACCTGTTAACCGATGTCCCTTACAGTCAACCGTCTTGATAGACGGGACATCCTCATTTAGTTATAATAAATCGGTAATATCATGAATACATTTTTTCAAAATATTCAGCTTCTGCTGTCATATTCTTTTGTGCAAAAAGCTCTGATTGTAGGTCCTCTTATTGCAGTTTGCTCAGCACTTCTCGGAGTATCACTCGTTACAAACCGGCGCGCAATGATAGGCGACGGTTTATCCCATGTAAGCTTCTGCGCCGTATCGATTGCGCTCGCCGCCGGAATTGCACCCATGGCATTGTCAGTTCCCACCGTGATAATATCCGCGGTTCTCATTCTCCGGAGCAAAGAATACAACGATTCTGACGCTTCAATCGCACTCTTTTCGGGAGGAGCGCTTGCCGCCGGAACTTTTGTACTTTCAGCGGTCAAAGGTATGAACATGGATGTCAGCGACTATATGTTCGGCTCGATGTTTACTCTGACAAATGCAGATACTTTCATCTGTATTCTCTGTTCAATCCTTGTAGTAATATGCTATTTTATACTTTACAGACGTATTTTTGCTGTCAATTTCGATGAAGCTTTTGCATCTGCGGTCGGAATAAATACAGGTAAATACAGCTATATAATAGCTGTTTTCACAGCAGTCACTATAGTAACCGGTATGAAAATCATGGGAGTAATGCTTGTTACTACACTTACCGCTTTTCCGACACTTGCAGCAATTCAGGTGTGTAAATGCTACCGCTCAACTACAGTTTTTGCGGCTGTATCATCACTTGCCTGTTTTATAACAGGACTTATAATTTCTCTGGCTGCGTCAACTCCTGCCGGAGCTACTGTTGTTCTCGTATATTTTTCACTTCTCATTATATGCTGCGGCTTTAAAAGAGTTCAAAATGGTATTTATAAAATAAAAAATAAATGATATAAAATCAGTTTAAGAACAAATCGCACCTCTTCTGCCTTAAAGCAGAAGAGGTGCGATTTGTTCACGCTTTAACGGCTGACACCTTACAGGATATGGACAAATTTAATAAAGGCTGAGAGCCTGTCATAAGGCGGTATTGACAGTACGAATGTAGAGACAGATATATCTTAATTTATTTATATACTTCTAAAAAAAATATACTTAAATTTTATAATATACATTGACAGACGAGGTAAAAAGTGATATTATCAATTATACAGACCTATATCAAAAGGAGGTGCATTATGTCAATTGCAGGAGATCTTATCAGAGGACACACAGAAGCGGTTATTCTTGCAAGACTTATGATTTCCGACAGTTACGGTTATGAAATCAACAAAAACATTATGACGATTTCAAACGGGCAGCTTGAGCTTAAAGAAGCCACGCTCTATACAGCTTTCAGACGTCTCGAAGCATCAGGATTTATTACATCATACTGGGGTGACGGAGACGCGGCAAGACGAAGATACTATGCAATCACTCCGCTTGGACGTGAAGAATATGCAAGGCTGTCATACGAATGGGAAAATACGAAACAAATTATGGATAAATTACTGAAGGGAGATAACCTAAATGAGAGATAAATTAATTACCTACGTCGATTATTTGTTCGCAGGAGCACCTGAAACACAGGAAAACCGTGATCTTAAAAACGAAGTTCTCCAAAATACCCTTGAAAGATACGATGATCTGATTGCCTCCGGAAAAGCGCCGGGAGCTGCCTATAACCTTGCAATTTCCGGAATCGGAGACGTTTCGGAAATGCTGGACAAAGGAGAATTCATTACGCAAAATCCCACCGTTATGAGCTCACCTTTACTACCTGCCGATGAAAAAAACGAAAATAAAAAAACAGTGTCAAAACTTATGCTCGCTGTCTCAGTCATACTGTATATCTGCTGTGTAATTCCCGTCATCACTATACAAAATGAAGCGGGTGTCTGCCTTATGTTCGTAATGATTGCCATAGCAACCGCACTAATAATATTCAGACCTGATTCAAATACAAACGAAAAAAATACCGTCATTTCCGATAATTCATTATCTCAAGAACAGCGTCTGCACAAATCGATAAAAGGAACAGTATTTTCACTGTTTACAGCAATATATTTTATAGTCAGCTTTATAACCGAAGCATGGCATATAACCTGGATAATTTTTCTGATTGCAGCTTCCGTCTCAAAACTTATTAATGCAATTTTAGACTTACATCAGGAAATAAAATCAGATGTTAAAGAAAGATACTAAAATCAATTCTATCAACTTAGATTCAACAGCACATAAAATTTTAACACCTTATATGGCAGTCCCCAGAAAGGCATGGTTCTATAAATATGAAAAGAAACGCAGCTTCAAGAATTATAATAAATA
>CABPZV010000020.1 GCA_902462015.1 uncultured Eubacteriales bacterium
ACGCCTGAGCAGGCAAGAATTATGCGCAGATATACAGATAAGGTGCTGATTTCTTACGATAATGACTCCGCCGGACAGTCGGCGGCCAAGAAGGCTTTTCACCTTCTTGGCGAGGCCGGAATTGACTGCCGGATACTGCAGATGAGCGGTGCTAAGGACCCCGACGAATATATAAGAAAGTTTGGCGCGGAAAGATTCCGGAAGCTGTGTTCGGAGAGTCTTACTCAGTTCGATTATGTGTTTGGAAATATTGTGAAAAAATATGATTTTAATTTGGATTCTGAACGCATTAAGGCGGCGTCAGAGACCGCAGAATATATTTCCGGTGTTCTGTCTGCAGTAGAAAGGGAAGTATATATAGGGAGAGCATCAGAAAAGCTTGGAATATCCGCTGATAACCTGAGATCGGATATTGAGAGACTTCGGAGAATAAATTCTAAAAGGGAAAAATCGGATAAACAGGCGGAACTTGTAAGGAGTACTGCCGGATATGGAGATAGAGTCAATCCTGATCGTATCAGAAATAGGAGTGCTTCATCGGCCGAGGAAGCGATTATCGGGATTATGCTTCTGTTGCCGGAGCAGATTAAATATGCGTCGGAAGTTCTTGGATTAACACCGGAGGATTTTGTGACCTCTTTCGGACGTAAAGTGTATAAAGAGATTCTTGAGCTGTACCAAAAATCGGATGGATTTGACTGGGGAATGCTTTCTGAGCATTTTAATCCCGATGAGATGAGCCGAATTGCCTCTATGAGGCAGGCGAGAATAAATCTCTGTAATAACAGCGAGGAGCTTTTAAAGAAGTGCATTGACAGACTTCGTCTTGCGCATATAAACGATAAATCATTGGAGGATATTATAAATGAGAAAAGACAGGGTAGAAAATGAAATAGAGCTTGACGGCGACAGTGGGATTGGATCTGATAATGAAATGGGCATGGAAAATGAATACGATGATACAATGAATCAGGATGGCTCTGACTCTTTTGACGGAGATCCCGGTGATGATTTTTACAGGTATGATGAGTCGGATGTGTCCGGGGATTGTATCGGAGCGGATGATGATGAAGAATATTATGATGACGATCATTCTGTAAAAGAAGTTTTGGATTCTACAGATTATATGAACTCTCTTGACAGCATTATCAATATAAGCGAGATTGCCGAAATTGCAGCAGGAAGCATTTCTGCTGGAAATGGATCTTCCGTTAATTCTGAAACGGAGAGGAAAACTGAAGATGATGGAACAGAAAAAGATGCGCAGTCTGCCGGTACGAAAGAGGATTCAGACGGAGCTGTAAAAAAGGACAAGTTTCAGGTACTGATTGAAAAGGGAAAAGCAAAGGGATCCATCTCTCACGGTGAGATTATGGAAATTCTCGGAGACGATGATTACGACATAGAGCAGATTGATAAGCTCTATGAGAATCTTGACAGTCTTGGAATTGAAGTGACTGACTATATAAATTCTCCTGACCTTGAAGAAATTGAAAGCGAAGTAGAACGCTATGAAAGCGCCGAGGACATGGAAAAGATGCTTGTCCAGGAAGGGCTGGCTATTGATGACCCGGTACGCATGTATCTGAAGGAGATCGGTAAGGTTCCGCTTTTGGACGCGGAAAAGGAACACGCGCTTGCAGAACGTATGGCGGCAGGTGATGTCCAGGCAAAATCAGAGCTTGTCGAGGCAAACCTGAGACTTGTTGTAAGTATTGCAAAGCGTTATGTAGGAAAAGGGATGTTTTTCCTGGATTTGATTCAGGAGGGAAATCTTGGCCTTATGAAAGCGGTTGACAAGTTTGATTATCATAAGGGATATAAGTTTTCCACATATGCGACATGGTGGATTCGCCAGGCGATTACCCGTGCGATTGCTGATCAGGCGAGAACTATCCGTATCCCTGTTCATATGGTTGAGACTATTCACAAGGTGTCGAGGCTTAACCGTCAGTATCTTCAGGATCACGGTCGTGAGGCGACGCCGGATGAAATTGCTGAAATGATGAATATTAATCCGGATAAGGTAAGAGAGATCATGAAAATTTCGCTTGATCCGGTTTCGCTTGAGACTCCGATAGGTGAAGAGGAGGACAGTCACTTGGGAGATTTTATAGAGGATGTGGATTCTCCGGCTCCGGCGGAGGCTGCGTCTTACACTCTTCTCAGGGAACAGCTTAACGAGGTTCTGCATACTCTGACCCCTCGTGAGGAGCATGTTCTAAAACTTCGTTTCGGTCTTGATGACGGAAGAACCAGAACTCTTGAAGAGGTCGGAAAAGTCTTTAATATTACACGGGAGCGCATACGCCAGATTGAGGCAAAGGCTCTTCGCAAACTCCGTCATCCGAGCCGCTCAAAGAGACTTAAGGATTATCTTGACTGATCCCATGAAAAGTTATGACAAAAATCGTTAATTATTTTCATCTTGACATAATAAACTAACAGGTGTAAAATAAATACTGTGTTATTATAAACAGTGTAAACCGGCTGGCGGTTCTTGTTTATTTTTTCTGTTAAACTATAGGAGGATACCCCTAATGAAAAAAAGATTGCTCAGTGTGCTTGTGTGTGCGTTCATTCTTGTTCCGGTTTTTCTAACAGGCTGTTCTGAAACGGATGAGACACTTAATGTGGAACAGACCAAGGCAAGCGCGATGACACTTACCCTATATTCTATTGTTGAGGACGGTACAACTGATACTGCAATTAAGGCAGTTCAGAATGCACTCAATGATATAACTGAGAATACGCTTAATACACATGTGATACTTAAGTTCTACACAGCCGCTGAATATGAGAAAGTTTTGAACAGCAAGATCAATGAAATACAGGCAGATATGGAGCTTCAGCAGCGGCTTAAGGATGCTGCCGAAATCGCCAGAAAGGCTGCAAGGACGGCTGGATATTCAATCGCATCTAAAACGGAGACAACTGCTGCAGTAAGCGGTGATGAAACCGCGGCTGTCAGCGTAAAAGCGGATGAAACTCAGATTAATGAGTACGGAATTGCCGATACAGTTTATCCTGCGGAAATAGACGGTCAGATGGATATCTTTCTTATCAATAGTTCCGAGCTATATATGGATCTTATAGACAAAGGAATTCTTTCGGCCCTTGAGGGCGAGCTTGCCGGAAATTCAAAGAAGCTGAATAACTATATCTATCCTTCACTTTTAAATTCTGCAAGTGTAGACGGACATACATATGCAATTCCAAATAACCATATGGTCGGAGAATATACATATATGCTTGTCAATAAGGCAGTGGCATCGAAATACGGATATGACGGTTCATCTCTGGCAACGGCTGCCGATCTTTACGATTCAGGTTTTATAAACAGTGTTGCCTCCGGTGAAGGTGCCGGAACTGTTCTTATGCTCAATGATCCCGAATGCACAATAGACTATGCAACAGGCGATGAGGGATTGCTTGGAACATATGTTACCGTTCCAATGTCTACAACAGTAACCTCTTATCCTCCGGAAATTATATTTGGTATTCCTACATACCAGAGTATTCTCTGCATGAAAAATCAGTATAAGAATTCAATAGTTTACGGAGAAATGGAAGATTATGCAGACCGTACGATTGCGACTGCGTTTCTCAGCGGTTCGTATGCAGATATGCAGAAATACAATGACGATTATTATGTAAGTGTTGTAAAGGCTCCTACCTATTCAATGAATGATGTATGCAAGAGTATGTATGCCGTAAGCGCTTACTCGGTTAATGTTTCCAGAAGCATGGAGATTATCAGCCTTTTAACAACCGAGCCGGAGGTTGTGAATCTTCTTGCATACGGTGTGGAAAATGTGAACTATATAAAGCGTGACAACAGTGACGTTGTTGAGCTTCTGAGCAAGGAAGACAGCGGAGACAATTATTACAGAATGAATCCGGATTATGCCGGAAATCAGTATAAGAAGAGTCTTACTTCCGATGCCGCTGAATTTGAAGTTGCAATAGCTGCTGACAATTGGGCTGCTGCGAAATCGCAGAATCTCGCGTCTGTACTGCTTCCTTACTCTAACTTTAAAATTGATACCACAATGAAACCCGAGTATGTTGCAGTTGAAACATCTTCAGACGATGATGATGACGAGACGGATGATGTAACAACGAGTGCTCCGGAAACAGTTGAACCGAAAGAATATATGCCGGTTGCGGATATGCTTGCTGGGCTTGATGCACTTTATATTAAGTGTATGAATGATATTGACAACTACAGCGGAACTGATCCGGATACTGGTGCTTCGATGTCGATGTCTGATTATCTTGATGCACTAACCGAGCGATTGGCAGAAAACGAATATGTAAGTCAGGCTCTTGATGTATGTAATACTGCATCTATAACAAATCAGTATACAGCATATATCGGTGGCTGAGTAAATAGAAAAACTCCGCAGAGATTGGTATGATCCCTGCGGAGTTCTTTTATTTAACTAAAATCAAGTGTTTGTTATATCTTGAGCGTTAACTCTCAAGACCGGAGGTTGCCGGGCAGAGGAAAAACGCGGATATAACCTAACGCAGATGCCCCCCGCCTTCTAAGGCGGTCGCCTCCTAAGGCGGCGGGGGCCACTTCAAGGTTTCAGTGGGAGTTATAATCTCCCACTGAAACCCTGAGGAGCTAACGCTCTCTGCGTAGGTTGCAATCGTTCGCAAGCTTTGCTCTTTGCGAGCAAAGCAGGAGCGTTGCTCCGATTTAAAAACTTATATTTGCTTCAATATTTCTCCAATGTCAGCATTTATACATATTGACTTTTTCTGTATCTCGTTGGGGACGATGGATTCATTCAGGTTTATGCATATATAGGCAGCGCTCGGCCATTCATTAGTCATATGCCAGAAGTTAAATTTAATTATTCCCGGAGTGTTCATGCCTACACCTAACTCAAGGAATACAATTTTTGAGCTATTATATTTCTTTAAAAATTCTGAATAGCGTTCGGCCGCGGCGTTCCATCCTGAATCCTGAACAAATGTTTCATCACATCTCAAATTCATTGACATGGGTTTTCCGCACTTTGGGCATAGAGGAATAAGCTCTGTGGGTATTTTCATATCTTTTTGATTTGCTACCATCTTACGGATAGCATCTTCGTTGCTGTAGGTGGAATTATGGCAGGGCTGACTGCATTGAAATAGCCCGTAGTCACCTTGTGTATAAAATAGTCTTTGCTTATCAAAACCTGCTTTTTGAAATTGATGGTCTACGTTTGTAGTAAGTACAAAATAATTTTTATTTTTTACAATTTCAAACAGCATTTTGTACAGGCCGTTCGTTGTTTCTGCATATCGGTTGATATAAACAAACCTCGACCAAAACGCCCAATATTCTAAACGATTTTCAAACTGATAAAATCCTCCTGAATACATGTCTGAAAAATGATACTTTTCAATGAAGTCAGAAAAGTTGTTTTCAAAGCGTGCTCCTGAATAGGTTAAACCGGCGGAAGCGGAAAGACCTGCTCCGGCGCCTATAATTACTGCATCGGACTCACATAAAAGTGTTCTGATTTTATTGACGTCATCCAAGAAGCTGTTTGTAGATGTCATAATCTTTCTGTTTGAATACATTAAAAATCACCTTTATTTGGCTGTTTGTTTTTAAAAAATCGGTAACGGTCTGTATTGCAATTTCGGCTGCAATTTTATTCGGAAAATGAAATTCTCCGGTTGATATGCAGCAGAATGCAATGCTTTTAAGATGGTATTCTAAAGCAAGCTTTAAGCAAGATTTATAGCATTCGGCTAATTGAATGCAATGTGTTTTCGTAACCTGTCCTGATACGAAGGGACCGACAGTGTGCAGTATATAACTGCATGGCAAATTGTATGCAGGGGTAATTTTTGCTCTTCCTGTCGGTTCATCGTATCCTTGTTCGGTCATAATTTTATTGCATTCCAGGCGAAGCTGGACGCCGCTGATACTGTGAATGATATTATCAATGCAGGAATGGCAAGGAATGAAGCAGCCTAACAAGCCGCTGTTAGCGGCGTTTACTATTGCGTCTGTCTTTAATGTTGTAATGTCTCCCTGCCAGAGATAAATTCCTTTCTTTATAGGGTTTAAGTCAGAAAGTGAGGTTATACCTTTTTGTCTTACCTCCGCTTGCAGATAAGCGTTTTGCAATTCAAGAAATTTGTTGCTTACAGGCTTTGGCCTGCGAATATTGAATAGTGACCGAAGTAATTTTTTTTGCTCCGGTTCATTTTGTGGAATAACAATGTCAAGGTATTCCGGATGTTCCTTAATTAACTCCTTAATTAAAATTATTCTTCTGTCAGTCTGCGTCATTTCAGTTTGTATACCTTTCTTTATATATGAGCGGCGTACTCAAAAAAGCTTTTAGCACTATTGCTTTAGTTTATTTGCATTTATGATGCAGTTAAACTTCAGATTATGAAAAGAAGTAGCCTGCTGTCATGTCAAGATAATTTTGCCCGCTGTATTTTGGATATTGTTTCTGAACTTCCGCCTTAAAGCTGTTCGCATTTGAACAGTTAGCCGAAATTTTTTTCAGATTTTCAAGATAAGCAATTTTTGTTTCAGCGTCCTTTAAATCCTCCGGAGTATAATGAGAGGTAAGAATCAGATCATAGCCATTCAAGATGTAACCGCGGAGCTGTGCAATAATTGCGTCAGCGTGATTAGCACCTGCTACAATAGAATGACAGTCATGCCCAAGCATATGAGTATAAACTGCGTTGATTTCAGGAATGACAACATCAAAAGCTTCTTTGGTCTGGTTTATAATGAATTTTATACCGCCGATTGTTATTTCTCCCTCACGTATAATATCGGTAATTTTATGAACTGAGTTATCAAAGTCTGCTCCGAATGCTGACGTAAAATTGTCAATCAGTGCTTTGCCGCCTCCGTTTGCTGAGTAGTCCGCTGCATTTTGTGTTGCATACTTTGGAACTTTCGGCATGAAAGATGCACCTGCGCCATGGTAAGATATGAGCATACCCTTTACTTCGGTGTTTTTGAGATAGTCTGTAAGCTCTTCGCAGTTGTCAAAAAAGCAAGGAGATTCAATAATAACGGCTTTACCGTTCTTTTCAATTATGAAAACCTCATCATCGATAAAATCATTGGTTTTATAAGCATGAAGTTTCATTGTACCAAAATCATAAATATTGATTTCACCCTTATTCAGTTTGATAGATTTAAAAGTATTCTTGTTCATAACAATAACCGTGCCTGTATGTTTAAGGCTTCCTTTCTGTAAATGTAAATATGTCCTTGCTGCCGGACATTTTTATTTTCTGAATACACTGTAAGCTTTGTAACGGCCGTTTTTAAGCTTATGTATGCATTATAATAGATTAATTTTTGTTTGTAAAGTAGGCACTTTTTTGTGCTGTAGTTACCTGATAGAAACTAATGGGCGGTAACTGTGAGGAAACTAATGAGCAGCGTCAAGGCTTTTAGCTTCTTTCAATAATAAAAAAAATTTATTGTAGTAAATATTGACTCTACACCGGATGTATGTTACAATTTAAATGAGGATATTAGTTTATAACAAAATGAAGATGTATCGTTACGTTAGAAAATCATAGGTGTGAAAATGAATGAACAAAAATGCGCGGTTGAGCTGCCGGCATGTCCGGTAGAAACAACTTTAATGCTTATCGGAGATAAATGGAAGGTTTTGATCCTGCGTGATCTTCTTGGCGGGACAAGACGCTTCGGGGAACTGAAGAAGTCTGTTGGCTCGATTTCGCAAAAAGTGTTGACTGAGCAGCTTCGTGATATGGAAAAAAGTGGTCTTGTTAGCCGTACGGTATATGCCGAAGTTCCGCCGAGGGTAGAGTACTCTTTGACTGCGCTTGGCAGAAGCTTAAAGCCTATCCTCGATGTAATGAAGAGCTGGGGAGAAGAATATAAGAGTTCATTAAAGCAGATGTAAAACAAATAATATGGTACACAATATAAATACCCCGGTTATAAAGTCTCAGAATGACTTTATAACCGGGGATAATTAATATGGTCTGTGATAATCTATTGTTTTTTTGTCACTTTTTCAGCGTGCAGAATTGCACCTTCGATAAATCCTTTGAACAGGGGGTGCGGTTTATTGGGACGGCTCTTGAATTCCGGGTGATACTGTACACCTACATAGAAAGGATAGTCTGTAATTTCAACCGTTTCTACGAGCATATTGTCCGGAGAGGTGCCGCTGATTTTAAGTCCCGCCTTTTCCAGTTCGTCTTTATAGCTGTTGTTGAATTCATAGCGGTGTCTGTGTCGCTCTGAGATTTCATGTTCTCCATAGCACCTGAACATAGTCGTACCTTCCTTAATAACGCATGGATAGCTTCCGAGACGAAGAGTACCGCCCTTGTCAATTTTTTCGCTTTGTCCCTCCATGAAATCAATTACCTTGTGTTTGCAGAGCTCGTTAAATTCTCCGGAATCGGCGTCCTTGATACCAGCTGCATACCGGGCAAATTCAATAACGGCAATCTGCATACCGAGACAAATGCCAAGATAAGGAAGGCGTTTGGTACGTGCAAAATGTGCGGCAAGAATCATTCCGTCAATTCCCCTGTTTCCAAATCCTCCGGGAATTATTATGCCATCGAGACCGGACAGTTTTTTCTCACATTTATCTTCAGTAAGCGTTTCTGAATCAATCCATTTAATATCTATTTTGGAGTTGAGAGAATAACCGGCGTGGCGCAATGCTTCAGCTACAGACAGATATGCATCGTGAAGCTGAACATACTTGCCGACAAGACCAATTTTTGTAGTTTTCTTACTGTTCTTTATCTGTTCAACCATATTTCTCCACTCCGAAAGGTCGGGCTCCGGAGCGTCGATTTCAAGTTCGCGGCAGACAATAGATGAAAGATTTGATTTTTCGAGCATAAGAGGAGCTTCATAAAGTACGGGAAGGGTGATGTTTTCGATTACACAGTCAGGCTTTACATTGCAGAACAGAGAGATTTTCTTGAAAATTGATTCTTCAAGGGATTTGTCGCATCTAAGTACAATTATATCCGGATTTATTCCCATTCCCTGAAGTTCTTTTACAGAATGTTGAGTAGGTTTTGATTTATGCTCGTCCGAGCCGCTGAGAAACGGAACAAGTGTTACGTGAATAAAAAGACTGTTTTTAGAACCTGCTTCAAGAGAAATCTGTCTTACTGCTTCCAAAAACGGCTGGGATTCGATATCTCCGATTGTTCCGCCGATTTCGGTAATAACGACATCGGCATCGGTTTTTCTTCCGACGCTGTATATGAAGTCCTTTATTTCATTTGTTATATGGGGGATTACCTGAACGGTTGATCCGAGATATTCTCCCCGCCGTTCCTTATTTAAAACATTCCAGTAAACCTTTCCGGTTGTCAAATTTGAATATTTATTTAGATTTTCATCTATAAAACGTTCGTAATGTCCGAGGTCCAAGTCTGTTTCTGCGCCGTCCTCCGTTACATATACCTCCCCGTGCTGATAAGGACTCATTGTGCCGGGGTCAACATTTATGTAAGGATCGAGCTTTTGTGCGGCAACCTTTAGACCTCTTGATTTCAGAAGCCGTCCAAGTGACGCAGCTGTAATTCCTTTTCCGAGTCCGGAAACAACTCCGCCGGTAACAAAAATATATTTTGCCATAGTTATGACCATTCCTTTCGTATATATTGTGTCTTCCGGACACAGTGTGAAAAATTTTTTTAGATTTCTCTATATTCCTCCGCTGTGGAGCGGCATAAATAATATGTAAGGGGATGAAAAAATAAAAAGGCATTAGTGTCACTGAGGGCTTTCCTCTAAGACTCCATTGCCTTATTACAATTATTATATATCTTTTATTAACATTTGTCAAGTATAAATATAAATTTCATGCAGTTTACGACTTTATATTTTTGATTATATATCTTTTAGTTGTGAAAAACTTTATTGCACAAGGGATAAAAATAAATAAGCCTTTCAATGTTTGGTTTGTTATGGTGTCAACAGTTTACAAAAAAGATGTCGCATAGACGCGGACAATAAACTTAAAAAACGTCCAGAACGCGAATTGCGTGTCGAGGATCTTGACTGTAAAATTAGGTGGTGAAAATGATGCCGGCTCACAATTGGGATGGCGATTTAAAGTAAGATTCATGGAACAAGCTCGCCCTTATCTTCTTGATAAATTGCAAGCTATCGATTCATTTCTTCAACAAATCTTTCCGGTTTTACGGTCATCTCGACCCACGCAGGCACAAAGCCGCTTTTGTTTGCATTCCTTGCGGAGCGAATATTGGACCATGCGCAGCAATAAAATGGAACTCTGTCCTTCTCTAAGATTTCCATAGCTAAATGACTTGTCAAGGTACAGGCAATTCCCTGTCGGCGATACTCCGGCAGTACATCAACGCCAATCTGCCACATACAATCACAATCCGCTGAACATCCGGCTAACCCGACAAGTTTACTTCCGTCATAGGCACCCACGCCCAAAACATCCAGTTCTTTTCGTTTCTCACACAAGGCATTGCTCCACTCCGGTAAGTAGAGCATGGAAAGCTCCTGCTGTTCAAGCACCTGTATTCGATAGTCACAAGGCAAACGCTTCATTCGTTTCATGTCCGGCAAAAAATATTCCGCCATAAAACATACTCTCTGCCCCAGTGGGCGCAGCCGATCGTTCAGCCAATGTAGATTGGGTGTTTCAAAGCAATGGTAAAAGTCATATTTCCGGATATATTCTTCAACTATTTTTCGATATTCATCTTTTACAGACAATACAAGATTGTTTCCGTAAGATACAAAATTGCATGCGATGGGTTCCTCATAATATTTCTTTGCTAATGGAGAAGATTCAAATCTGACAACTACATTTGTCGGTTTCAAAAAGTCTTTCATATCACAGCCTAAATCCCAAGCGGACTGCCGCATGGCGATTTTCAGAATTTCCTCATTTGTATACATATTGTTGCTTCCTTTCAAATTCAGAGTCTGCGATATAGGTAAAATTGCCGACTATGATGTTCGGATTTTTGTTATAAAGGGGTAACAAAAAGATGTCGACGGAAAAATCATTGAGACTTGAAGCGATGCGGAGGCAGTTAAATCGTTCGATAAGGCTTACGGAAAAATCAAAAGATTTTGCCTTTGATGAAAGCCACCCGCCATCGCAGCATTTTTCTCCACATGACAGGTGGTTATCCGACTAAAAGCAGCGCTCAAAAAGGTGATTCTAAACTTTTACTTCAAATGTTACTTTAATGATTGGAAAAACAAAATAAAAAACTGCCAAATCTCTTTTGGGATTTCAACAGCTAAGAGCTCTTTATAGTTACATGATAACACTATTGCTGCGACAGTATATAAAGTTATCACTGTTTACATAATATGATTTTGCTTGCTCCCATTGCTAAAAGCAATAATCCAATAACTAACTGTTTCAACAAATAAAATCATTTTAATAATGAAGCCAATATAATGGATATAACTGCCAATAAAATTTATAAAAAATAAATATTAGTTTTAATAGTAAAAAAACCTGCGATGCGCAAATCGCGCATCGCAGGTTTGGTGCGGGAAACGGGACTTGAACCCGTATGGTATGAACCACACGCCCCTCAAACGTGCGCGTCTGCCAGTTCCGCCACTCCCGCAAAAAGTTACATTCTCATGCAACGCTTTATATTATACCATAAACGGAATTCTTTGTCAACACAAAAATATGCACAAATAAATTTGGGCTTTCAGGTTTTATAATTAAATTTCATACAAAAATTATATATATGCAGCCAATAGCAGTGCTTTTATACTTTGCTGGAACAAAGCACACCTTGGTGGTGATTTATCTCGCTAAAGCGTAATCATAACTATCGGCACACGGCCAGTGGTTATGACTTTCTAATATTGCCTTAGTCGGCATTATTATGCTTCAGTGGATAGTTTTTAACGAATCATATGAAATATACAGCGAAGAATATATTTACAGATTATTAATATACACAGACCCTCTTTATGGTAAAATCAAATCATGAATAA
The DNA here is from genome assembly GCA_902462015.1 of uncultured Eubacteriales bacterium. GTDB lineage: Bacteria > Bacillota > Clostridia > Oscillospirales > CAG-272 > UMGS911. The sequence goes on from CABPZV010000020.1 coordinate 12,008, forward strand.
AAATGCAACAAAAAGACTGATGAGCTGTAAAAATAAAAAGCAATCATATAATATTGATATAACAGATATGAATAATCTTGGAAACGGAATAACCCGAATTGACGGGAAAGTCGTTTTCGTGAAGCACGGAGTTTACGGTGACTCTGCTGAAATACAGATTATAAAAGAGACCTCCGATTATTGTATTGCGCGAATTGAGAAACTTACAGCTCCGTCAAAGTACCGTACAGATAGCAGATGTCTATTTTCCAAGAGATGCGGCAGCTGTGTTTATACAGAAATATCAAGGGAATTTGAGCTTGAACTGAAAAAGAAAACGGTCATAAACGTACTGCGAAAAAACGGACTTAATGATATTGAGGTATTGGATACTGTCAGAGCCGGCGGCCATAAGGGATATCGCAACAAGATACAGCTTCCTGTAGGAAAAGATAGTAACGGAAAAACGATAACCGGGTATTATGCAGGACATTCGCATGAAATCATTTCGTGCAATAGCTGTGCATTACAGCCCGATATAGCCAATGAAATTGTGTCGTTTGTACGCAGTTATTCAGACAGGGAAGACTGGAGTGCGAGTACTCTGCGGCACATTTATCTTCGCTTGGGGACAGATTGCAACGGTGTTCAGAATATTATGCTATGTCTTGTAGCCGGAAGGAAGCCGGTCAAAATTGACGAATTTGCAGACGATATATGTGAGAAGTTTCCTCAAATAAGCGGAATTCTTCTGAATTACAACACAGAAGAGACAAATGTGATTCTTGGAGACAGGTTTGAAACCATTCGTGGGCGGGATTATATATATGACTGTCTATGCGGCCTAAATTTCAAAATTTCTCCTCAGTCATTCTACCAGGTGAATCATGATGCGGCCGAATCCGCATACCGTATAATTGCAGAAAAAATAAATTTATTGCCCGGTGAGAGTTTGCTTGATCTTTATTGCGGAATCGGAACAATAGGATTGACTGTTGCTTCGCAGACTAAGAGTGTTTACCTTACAGGAATTGAAATTGTACCCGAAGCAGTTGAAAATGCTGAATATAACGCCGCTGCAAACGGTTTTAATGTCTGCAGTGCAGATAGTCTTTATTCGTGCAGGCCGGACGTTTCTTCGCGTGCTGCATTCATCTGCGGAAGTGCTGATAATATACCGGATGAAATATATGATGCGGCGATTATCGATCCGCCGAGAAAAGGCTGTTCGGCAGACTTAATTGACAAGCTTGCGGAGCTGTCGGAGAAGGGATGTAAAAGAATTGTTTATATGTCTTGTAATCCTGCGACTCTCGCAAGAGATCTCGTACTTTTACGGGAAAGGGGAATCACGGCAGAAGGGGCTGTAACTCCGGTTGATATGTTTCCGGGAACAGGGCATGTGGAGTGCATTGTACTTCTGAAAAACCGATAATCTTGTTTACAATCAAAGTGTTTATTTCTTCTATAAAAAACAGAAGAATAAAGGAAAGATCATTATGTCACTTATAGAATGTAAAAATATTTCATTTTCATATGAAGGTAAAACTATAGTATCTGAGCTTTCATTCAATGTTGAAGCAGGGGATTATTTGTGTATAGTCGGGGAAAACGGCTCAGGTAAAAGTACGCTTATAAAAGGTCTGCTCGGACTCAAGGCTCCGTCATCAGGCAAGATAATTTTTGGCGGCGGACTGACTCAGAAGGAGATAGGATATCTTCCGCAACAGACTGGAATACAGCGGAATTTTCCTGCCTCGGTGCGTGAAGTTGTGCTTTCCGGAACGCTGGGAAAAAGTCCGCTCCGCCCTTTTTACTCTCTAAAAGAGAAAAATATAGCTGAGCAGAACATGGAAAAACTCGGAATTTTGAATCTGTCAAAAAGATGCTACCGGGAACTCTCCGGGGGGCAGCAGCAGAGGGTTTTACTGGCACGTGCGCTTTGCGCGACGAAACGCCTGATACTTTTGGATGAGCCGGTGGCAGGACTTGATCCGATTGTTACCTCCGAGATGTACAGTCTGATTAAAAAGCTGAACCGCGAAGATAATATAACAGTCATTATGGTATCGCATGATATTCACAGTACGATTGATGACTCAACGCACATACTTCACATGGGCGCAAGGCCGCTGTATTTCGGAAAAACTGAAAACTACATCGAAAGCGATGTAGGGAAAATATTTCTTTGCGGGGAACATTCAAGACGCGAAGGACATCCGAAAAAGGAAAAATGCTCGGATACCGAAGCTAATTCATCAATCAGCGGCTGTTCAAAAAACACAGATGATATAAAACGCGGTGATCATGATGATTGATATAATCCGGTCCCTTTTTTCATACGATTTTGCGGCAAGAGCATTGCTTGCAGGAACGGCAATTTCCATATGTGCGGCATTGCTTGGCGTCGTTATGACACTTAGAAGATACACGATGCTCGGAGACGGACTTTCTCATACTGCATTCGGAGCAGTGGCTGCGGCCGCCGCTTTGGGCTGGTCGCCGTACTGGTTCGCTTTAATTATCACAATTGCCGTAACATTTTTGATTCTTCGGATGAATTTAGGTTCAGCGAGCGGTGATAACGCGGTTGCTGTAATATCAACAGTGTCATTTGCTGTCGGAATGATGATAATTTCCTGTAATTCTGGTATTGATGTAAATATGAATGAGTATCTTTTTGGAAGCGTCCTTTCAATGAGCAAGGATGATGTCCTCATATCATTCTTACTGTCCGGTATAGTTCTTACCGCGTTCATTTTGTGTCACCGCGTGATTTTTAGTGTAACTTTTGACGAAAACTTTTGCCGTGCCTGCGGTATAAATACAAGGCTTTACATAGATCTGCTTTCTGTTCTTACCGCTATTACAGTAGTAATGGGTATGAGAATTTTAGGCGCACTGCTGATGACAAATCTTTTAATATATCCGGCGGTCTCTTCCATGAAGCTGCTTCGAAGCTTCAAAAGCGTTTTAATATGTTCATCGATCGTTTCTGTTGTATGCTTTTTTGCCGGAATTGCAGCGTCAAGCGTATTTGGAACTCCCGCCGGCGCAGGAGTAGTAATAGCAAATATTTTTGTTTTTGCTCTGGCATCCTTGATGTCCAGTTTGAAAAAACGTAACCGGTAAAATTCAGCTTGAATAAGATTCGGACGTAAGTGTGTATTTTTAATGTGTGTTTTACCGGCTTTTCTTTTATTGGTTAAATTTTTTTCTCTCCGGGAAAAGTCCGAGTGATAAATTCTTACTGTTATTCTCCCATATAACAATAAGCTTACCGTTTTCAACCGAGATATTAGACTCTACGCCTGTGAATTCGTTGCTGACGCCAACAGGAAAGCTGCAGCTTACCTCGGCGTTATTTAATTCATATTTTAAACCGCAGAGAGTTAAACCGCTGCAGGAGTCACCGAGGCTAAAGACAGATATAATTCCTGTATAGCCGGGTTTAAAATGCAGTGCTTCTTTGTCGATAACCGTAATTACAGTATCGTCTGAGATAAGCCAACCATGACTGTCATGTATATTCAAGTATTCAAGAGACTGTATATTGGCAATCGTATGGTCAAGGCGCCCGCCAAGTCCTCCGTAAAGGCAGAAATCTTTCAGCCCTTTTTCTATTCCGTTCTTTATTGCGGCAAGCATATCTGTATCGTCCTTCTCTTTGGGAAGAACAATCGTGTTGATGTCATCCGGAACAAATCCGGATGAATCAAAATCCCCGATTATAAGGTCGGGAACAATTCCGCATGAACGGAGATATTCCAGTCCGGCATCTGCTGCTATTATATATCCGTCTTCTATATCTTCTGAGGTGAGCTTGATTTTGCCGTAATCACCGGCGCCAAAGATATAACATTTCTTATCCATATTTATGACCACGCCTTTCTTTCAGACTTATCACTATTGCTTTTATGAGGAATTGAACCTGATTTTGTTGTGTTACGAATTATTGTACATTAAGTTACATGGCAAACCTTAAAGCGCCAGCTTTAAGTTATTATACTATAAGTTACATGGCAAACCTTAAAGCGTCAGCTTTAAGTTTATTATACTATAAGTTACAGGGCAAACCGCAATGTTTCGAGGTTTTGCTTGCAAAATCGCTGACTTTGTCAGCGAAACGAAACTTGCACCTTAAAGCTTTAGCTTTAAGGTTATTATACCACATTTTTCTTCAGTGAGATAGAGATTTTAAAAAAAATATTGTTTTTAACATTAGTATTGTTTAAAATCAGAACTTGTGTTATACTATTTTATAGCTTTTATGTTTTATGGCAGGATCTGAAAATCGACGCCCCACCGGCAACGTCAGTCAGGACAGACGGCGCTTTAACTTTCGGAAACGGTCTTGATTTTAGTTATGTGTTATCAAAGGAATGGCTTGACGATGAAAAATATTACAAGTTGTATTTCCAATACCCTGCGCGCCGGAGTAGGACTTATTCCGCCCAAAAACCGTTTTAATTCAGCAATTGTTTTGGCAGGGGGGACAGGCTCGCGAATGGGCAGCGGAAAAGTAACCAAGCAGTTAATGAGAATTGACGGGATTCCAGTAGTCGTTCGTTCTCTCCTTGCTTTTCAAAACTGCGAGTATGTAAATGAAATAATTGTTGTCGGACGCGAAGAAGAATTAGATTATTATGCCGAATTTTCCGAAAGCTTCGGTCTTTCAAAGATCACAGCCGTCGTAAAAGGCGGAGCAACCCGACAGGAATCGGTTTTTTGCGGTATACAAAAGCTTTCAGATAAATCAGAATATCTTGCAATTCATGACGGTGCAAGGTGCTTAGTTACCGCAGATATTATTCAAAGAACATACGACGAAGCAAACAGATACGGAGCAGCTGCGGCTGCAGTTCCAATGACTGATACTGTAAAACGCTGTGATGCTTCGGGAATGGTAAAAGAAACTCTTGACCGTACAGAGCTATGGAGGGTTCAGACGCCGCAAACCTTTAAGACTAATATATATCTTGCGGCTGCGTATACAGCAGATAGGGAAAAGTACGATGCAACCGATGACTGCATGCTTGCGGAGCATGTCGGTTTTCGTGTGAAGCTTATTGACTGCGGTCACGAAAATATAAAAATTACTACTCCGCAGGATTTGATTATCGCGGAAGCTATTCTGACTGCAAGGAAAATCAGAATACAAAATAAGGCAGGTAAACAAAGCAAATCAAAAAAAGGATGAATTCTTATAATAAGTTGTCAAACTTCTATTTTATTTCACGTCGGTCTACCTGACTTTCAGCGCATTAGAAATCTAATATGAATTAAAGTATATACGAGATGGTAATAGAAATGAACAATAATGAAGCGGCTCTATTTATTCCGAGAATTGGTCACGGCTATGATGTCCACAGACTTGTTCCAAACCGAAAGCTTGTCCTGGGAGGGATTGAAATTCCTTATGAAAAGGGACTGCTCGGACACTCTGACGCTGATGTTCTCACGCATGCAATAATGGATTCTCTTCTCGGAGCAGCAGCACTGGGAGATATCGGAGTTCACTTTCCGGATTCAGACGAAAGATATTATGGAGCGGATAGCACTGAGCTTGCAAAGCAGGTTTTATCTCTTATAAGTGATAAAGGCTACAAAATTTCTAACATAGATGCAACCATAATTGCACAGAAACCGAAGCTTAAAGAATATATTCCCCAAATGCGCGTGAAGCTGTCGGAGACGCTCAAGATAAATATTTCCAGCATTAATATAAAAGCAACAACAGAGGAGGGACTCGGATTTACGGGAGACAGCTCCGCGATTTCAGCCCATGCCGTATCGGTTATCTTCAAAACGACCTCTTGAAAAAGTGCCGCCTGCAAAAAAGCAGGCGGCGATATCTTAAGCATCTGTGCCGGAATAAAACGGCTCCGCACTTCCTTTATTTAAGGTATAAATATTCGTAGCACTGCATATTTGTCAAACAATAAATACAAGACAAAACCGGGGCAGCGGTCCGGATACCCACACATCCCTTTTTCCGGCAAAAACACGATGCACAGTTTTGGCGTTGCCTTTAATATCATATGTGAGCAGCGCAGTTTTGTTACAGCTGCGCGCGGCAAGTACGAAAGGAATGAAAATAAAAATGAAATCAAACAAAGTTATTTTATCTCCGTCAATGCTCTCCTGTAACTTCGCACACCTGGAAGAAGATATTCAAAAAGCGGAAAAGGCAGGATGTGAATATCTTCATCTTGATGTAATGGACGGAATATTTGTTCCGAATATCAGCTTCGGACCATGTGTTATTTCTTCGATCCGGCCTGTATCAAAAATGATATTTGACGTACACCTGATGATTACAGAGCCGCTCCGGTATGTTGACAGCTTTGCAAAATCCGGAGCCGACATAATTACAATTCATTGTGAAAGCTGTGAAAATCAGCTTGAGACAATGCGTTACATACGTTCATTGGGATTAAAGGCTTCTGTTTCAATAAAACCTGGTACTCCGGTTTCCGACATTGAAAGTCTTCTTCCTGAGGCGGATATGGTTCTTGTTATGAGCGTTGAACCGGGATTTGGCGGACAAAAATTTATTCCTGAAACACTCGGTCATGTTCGCGAGCTTGCAAATCTTAGGGAGCAGCATAATTATAATTACGATATTGAAATAGACGGCGGTATTAACCTTGATAATGTTGCAGATGCAGTCCGGGCAGGAG
>CABPZV010000021.1 GCA_902462015.1 uncultured Eubacteriales bacterium
ATTATTTTCATTAAAACGGCTCTCAATAATTCCGGCAAGGGCGTTTGCCGTATCAAGAGAAGTAAGACACGGAATACCAAGCTGCATTGCACGGCGGTGAAGCCCGATATAATTTCCTACCGTTTCATCCATGACAGCGCCGGTATAAATTATATAATTTATTTTTCCGCTTTCCAGAAGCTCTGATATTTCATCGCTGTCGGAGTAATTTGAAACAGAAGTAACATCGATTCCAAGCTGCGCAATCGAATCTGCGGTTCCGCTTGTCGCATAAAGTCTTATTCCAAGATCAAAGAAACGCTTTGCAAGCGAGATAACCTCCTGATAATCGTTTTCCTCAACACTGATAAAAACGCTTGCCCCGTCTCCGCCGCGGTTTGACGGAACTTTAAATCCTGCGGCAGTAAGCCCTTTAAACAATGCTTCCTCCATAGATTTCCCGATTCCGAGAACTTCTCCCGTTGATTTCATTTCAGGACCGAGAATCGAGTTCGCATCATCAAGCTTTTCAAAAGAAAAAACTGGAACCTTTACGGCAAAGTACGGTGGAGTACGGTATAGTCCGGTCCCGTATCCAAGCTCTGACAAGCTTTTGCCAAGCATAACCTCAGACGCCAAGTCCACCATTGGAACATTTGTCACCTTGCTTATATAAGGTACGGTTCTCGAAGCACGCGGATTTACCTCTATTACATAAAGCTCATTTTCATAAATGAGATACTGAATATTGACAAGTCCTTTCGTTCCGAGCGCAAGAGCAAGCTTCTCCGAACAGTCACAGATCTTCTTAAGATGTCTGTCGGTAAGATTATAAGGCGGATATACGGCAATCGAATCTCCGCTGTGAACACCTGCGCGCTCAATATGCTCCATAATCCCCGGTATAAGAACATCCGTACCGTCCGATATAACATCAACCTCAAGCTCGGTGCCCGGCATATATTTGTCAATAAGCACAGGATTGTCAATTCCCTCGGAAAGTATTTTTTCCATATAGCTTTCGGTCTGTTTTCGCGTGCGGGAAATTATCATGTTCTGACCCCCGATTACATACGAAGGTCTGAGAAGAACAGGATAACCAAGTTTTTCGGCGGCTTCCACGGCTTCTTCCGTTTTTGTAACTCCGAATCCCTTGGGTCTGCTTATTCCAAAGCTCTCAAGAAGCGCGTCGAAACGCCCCCTGTCCTCCGCTATATCGATCCCTTCGGCGGAAGTACCAAGAATACGAATTCCTTTTCCGTCAAGGTACTGAGTGAGCTTTATCGCAGTCTGACCTCCGAAAGCGACAACTACGCCGATTGGATTCTCCACCTTTATGATATTCATGACGTCTTCTTTGCAAAGCGGTTCAAAGTAAAGCCTGTCCGCCGTATCATAGTCGGTAGATACAGTTTCCGGATTATTATTTACTATTACAACGTCATATCCCATTTTACGAAGCGTCCATACACAATGCACGGAGCTGTAATCAAATTCAATTCCCTGTCCTATACGAATGGGTCCGGAGCCGATTACGACAATTACAGGTCGACCGCTTCGCTTAAAATTCCTTGCTTCACAGTATTCATCCGTACATGAATAAAAATATGGAGTCTCTGCATCAAACTCTGCTCCGCAGGTATCAACCATTTTGTAGCTGAAATCAAGCGCCGGAAGCTTTTTCTCTCCGCTTATACGTGAAATTGCCTCATCTGTATAACCTAAACGCTTTGCCCTGACATAATCTCCGCCTTTAAGTCCGTCCTGCGCCAAATGGAGTTCAAATTCAGCCATGCCCTGAAGCTTGTAAAGAAACCAGCGGTCTATTTTGGTTATGCTGTGAATTTCATCAACGCTAATTCCGCTTTTTAAAGCCTCAAAAACCGTAAACAGCCGGCGGTCATCTTGCTCCGAAAGTCTGTCGCGGATACTCTTGTCCGAAATCGGCTCGGCATTCAGCGTATCGAGAGATATTTCTGCCCCTCTGACCGCCTTCATAAGAGCCGCCTCAAAACTCTGGGCAATAGCCATGACCTCACCGGTCGCCTTCATCTGGGTTCCAAGCTTTCTGCTTGAACCGGCAAACTTATCGAAAGGCCATTTCGGAAATTTGACAACGACATAATCAAGTGTCGGTTCAAAACAAGCGCAGGTTTTTCCAGTAATATCATTTTTTATCTCATCAAGCGTATATCCAAGAGCGATTTTAGTCGTTATTTTTGCTATTGGATAGCCTGTCGCCTTAGAAGCAAGCGCCGATGAACGCGACACACGCGGATTTACCTCGATTACCGCATATTCAAAGCTGTCCGGATTGAGCGCAAACTGACAGTTACATCCTCCTACAATCCCAAGAGCCGAAATCATATCGAGAGAAGCCGAACGAAGCATCTGATATTCCTTATCGGAAAGTGTAAGGGCAGGAGCGGTAACAATCGAATCACCAGTATGAATACCAACCGGATCAAAGTTTTCCATAGAACACACGGCTATGACATTTCCGAGACTGTCGCGCATCGTCTCAAACTCTATTTCCTTCCAACCGGAAATACATTTCTCAACAAGAATCTGACCGATCGGCGACATATCGAGACCAGTTGCAGCAATAGTCTGAAGCTCTTTCCTTGTATTAGCTATTCCGCCGCCGGAGCCTCCGAGAGTAAACGCCGGTCGGACAATTACCGGATATCCGATTCTGTCTGCAATGTCAAGAGCAGTCTGAAGCTCCTGCGCAATGTCGGACGGAACAACCGGCTGACCAATCTGTTTCATCGTATCACGGAAAAGCTCGCGGTCCTCCGCTTTATCTATAGCATCTATATCCGAACCAAGCAGACGGACGCCGTATTTATCAAGCACTCCGTCGCGCGACAGCTGCATGGCTATTGTAAGTCCGGTTTGTCCGCCCAATCCGGCAAGCAGGCTGTCAGGTCTTTCCTTTTCGATAATCCTTGTAACTGTCTCCTTATTGAGCGGTTCAAGGTAAATTTTGTCTGCCAGATTTTTGTCGGTCATGATGGTTGCAGGATTCGAATTTACAAGTACAACATTGATCCCCTCTTCGCGGAGAATCCGACACGCCTGCGCTCCGGCATAGTCAAATTCAGCAGCCTGTCCGATAACAATCGGACCCGAACCGATTACCAGTACTTTTCGGATAGAGCTGTCTTTAGGCATTGTAATTTCCTCCCATCATTTCGGTAAATCTGTCAAATAAAAATTCGGTATCATGAGGACCTGAACAAGCTTCAGGATGAAACTGTACGGTAAAGCATTTTTTTTCCGGATAATCAATACCCTCACAGCTTCCGTCGTTCATGTTGATATAACGCAGCGTGCCAACTCCTTTAAGGCTGTCGGCTATAACCGCATATCCATGGTTCTGACTCGTAATAAAAGTTCTGGTTCCAGCAAGATCTCTTACAGGCTGATTTGCACCTCGGTGTCCGTATCTGAGCTTCTCGGTTTTACCTCCCATTGCAAGAGCGGCAAGCTGATGTCCGAGACATATTCCAAACATTGGAATGTTTCCGATAAGCTTTGAAATCTGCTCTATACAATATGTATTTTCCTCAGGATTTCCTGGACCGTTTGAAAGCATAACTCCATCCGGATTCAGTTCGGTTATCTCTACTGCGGAAGTATCATACGGTACAACAGTGACTTCGCATCCCCTCCGGCAAAGGCTCCGGACAATGTTCTGCTTTGCGCCGTAATCGATAAGAATAACAGAAAATTTCTTTTCAGCGTCTGCCGGATAAGTCCTTCTTTCCCTGCAGCTGACTTTTTCAACCACACCGCTGACTGTATAATTATGAAGCTCGGAATAATCATCCGGAATTTCAGAGCAGATTTTCGCGTTCATTACGCCCTCTTCTCTGATTATACGGGTAAGCCTGCGCGTATCAATCCCGCAAATTCCCGGTATTCCCTTCTCTGAAAGAAAACGGTTAAGCTCATATTCCGAACGAAAATTTGAAGGAGTTCCGCAGCATTCGCGTAAAATATAACCGTTTAAAGCAGGCGTACCCTCAAAATCGGATTCAATAACCCCGTAATTTCCTATAAGCGGGAAGGTTTGAATTACTATTTGTCCCGCGTAACTGGGGTCAGTAAGAGTTTCGAGATATCCAACCATTCCGGTAGTAAAAACAAGTTCACCTACCGAATCTCTGCAATCGCCGATTCCCTCACCCTCAAATACCATGCCATTATTCAAAATCAGATATGCTTTCCTCATAATAATAACCATGCCTTTCTGGCGTAAAAGAGTACATTTGCATCAGGATTTTTCCGTTTTTTTGCACTGCTAACTAATTCCGCCGATAAAATTCAGACAAACCAAATTTTTTCTGCCGCAATCCTGCTTTGAAAAATCGCTTTACACAAGCGTAGCAGCCATTACCGCCTTAATCGTATGCATGCGATTTTCTGCCTCGTCAAAGACAATTGAACGATCGCTTTCAAAAACCTCATCAGTAACTTCCATGCAGTCGACACCGAATTTATCATAAATGCTCTTGCCTATCTTTGTTTCAAGATTATGAAAAGCCGGAAGACAATGCATAAATTTACATTTGCCGCCCGCCTTTTGCATTAGCTCCATAGTTACCCTGTACGGCAGAAGATCGTGTATTCTTTCCGCCCATACATCCTCAGGCTCTCCCATCGAAACCCATACGTCGGTATAGATTACGTCAGCGTCCTCAACCGCCTTTGACGGATCGGAAATTAATTCTACGCTTCCGCCGGTCTGCGAAGAGATTATTCTGCACTGCTTTGCAAGCTCAGACTCAGGGAAATATTTTTCCGGGGAACATGCAACAAAGCGCATACCCATTTTTGCACATCCTACCATCAGTGAATTTCCCATATTATATCTTGCGTCGCCCATATAAACAAGCTTTCTTCCGGAAAGCGAACCAAAATGCTCCTTAACCGTCATAAAATCAGCTAAAATCTGAGTGGGATGAAACTCATTTGTCAGTCCGTTCCACACTGGAACACCCGCATGCCTTGCCAGTTCTTCTACAAGAGTCTGAGCAAAGCCGCGGTATTCTATTCCGTCAAACATGCGTCCTAATACGCGCGCAGTATCGGCAATGCTTTCTTTCTTTCCTATCTGGGAACCAACAGAATCAAGATATACAGAATGCATACCGAGGTCAGCGGCAGCAACTTCAAATGAACACCGCGTCCTTGTACTCGTCTTCTCAAATATAAGAGCTACATTTTTGCCCTCACATAAACGGTGTGAAATACCTTTTTTCTTTTTATCCTTAAGCTCGGCCGCAAGATCGAGGAGAGAATTAATCTCCTCCTGCGTAAAATCAAGAAGCTTAAGAAAACTTCTGTTTTTAAGTGAATTCATTCACAATTCCTTTCCAAAAAATACAGTCAATAAGGGACAAGGTCCCAACCGCAAAAGACTACGACTACAGCACCTTTGCAAGAAATGAACGAAGCCTATCGCTTTTAGGGTTTTCAAATATTTGTTTCGGAGAACCGTCCTCCACTATACAACCGTCGTCAAGAAAGAGAACACGGCTTGCCACCTCGCGTGCAAACCCCATCTCGTGAGTAACGACCACCATAGTCATACCGTCGCCGGCAAGGTTTTTCATAACTTCAAGAACTTCCCCTACCATTTCCGGGTCAAGCGCACTTGTGGGCTCGTCAAAAAGCATAACGTCAGGCTCCATACAGAGCGCACGGACAATTGCGACACGCTGCTGCTGCCCACCGGACAGCTGTCTCGGATAATCCTGTGCCCGATCCTCAAGACCAACCTTTCCAAGAAGCTCAAGGGCCTTTTTCCGAGCCTGTTCCTTCGTCATTTTCTTCAGCATCACGGGCGCGCATGTCAGATTTTCCATTATAGACATATGCGGAAACAAGTTAAACTGCTGAAATACCATTCCCATCTTCTGCCTGTGAAGATTCAGATTTATTTTAGGATCTGTAAGGTCATCACCTTCAAATAAAATCTGACCGCTCGTCGGTTTTTCAAGAAGATTAAGGCACCGTAAAAAGGTGGATTTTCCTGATCCGGACGGACCTATTACGCATACGACCTCACCCTTGTCTATCTCGACGTCAATTCCTTTGAGTACCTCAACCTCATGAAAGCTCTTTTTTAGTTTTCTAACGCTTATCACTTTTACCGAGTCTCCTTTCAAGCAGACGCAACAGCTGAGTCAATATTATAACCAAAATCAGATATATCAGAGCGACAGACATAAGGGGATTTACCGCATCAAACGTATTGTTTCTGATCAGATTTCCAGCCCTTGTAAGATCAACAACCGCAACGTAACCGGCAACAGACGTCTCCTTCAAAAGAGCTATAAGCTCATTTCCAATCGCCGGAAGAATATTCCGTATTGCCTGCGGAAATACAATTTTTCTTGTAGCCTGCAATTTTGACATTCCAAGACTGCGTCCAGCTTCCATCTGATGAGAATCTACCGCATTAATACCGCTTCTGATAAGCTCCGCCATATACGCGCTCGAATTTATACCGAATGTAAAAATTCCGACGGTTATACCCTCAGCAGATTTCATGATTATAAAATAGAATATAAGAAGAAGTACAACTACCGGTATTCCTCTTATTATCGTTATGTAAAGATTACACAGCACCGCAAAAGGCCGAAGTGCCGGAGTATCTTCTGCAAAATACTTTATAACAGCAATAAGCGTACCGATTACAACACCTATCAAAAGAGCACCGAGTGTTATTATTATAGTATTTCGAAACCCCTCTATAAGCATTTTGTAATACTGCGTTTCTATAAAGGTCTCATAAAGCTTTTCCAACCATGCGCTCAAGCTATTTCCTCCTCTCGTATAATAAACAGAAACGGGATAAAGACATATACCTCTTTATCCCGCAAAATTTCAAATTAAATCATTCAACAGGCGATGTGTAAGGCGCACCGTATTTTGCAAAAATATCTTTAATTGTTCCGTCGCTGAGAAGTTCTGAAAGTATATTATTGATTTCAGAAACAAGCGCATCGCTGCCGTGAGCGAACGCAAAAGCATAAGGCTCGGTTGTCATAGCCTCGTCAAGAATAACAAGCTTTTGGTCTCCCTTTGCGTTATAGTCCTTCACCATCTCCGCAGCAGTAAGATCGTCTATTACCCAAGCATCAACTTTGCCTGTAAGAAGAGCGGACTGCGCATCGTTGTTTGCCGCGAATGATTTTACATCATATCCGTTTTCTGTACAGAAGCTTTCAGCCGTCGTAGCCGTCTGAACAGATATTTTTTTGCCTTCAAGATCGCTCTTGCCCTTAATATCGCTGCCCTCAACTACAACAATTGCCTGTGCCGCGAGACAGTATGGATCTGTAAACAAAGCATTTTTCTGACGCTTTTCATCAACTGTAATTCCCGATACGCCGGCGTCAAATTTTCCTGCCTTAACTCCCGGAATTATTGTTTCAAAGTCTACCTGTTCAATTTTAAGTTCAACGTCAAGCTTTTCACATATCAGATTAAGAATATCAATCTCGATTCCTTCAACAGCGCCGTCTGTTCCCAATGACTCAAAGGGCGGAAAATCAGGACTTGTTGCAATCACAAGCTGACCTGCTTTCTTAATATCATCGATTGTTTTACCCTTTGCATCAGAGTTTGCTTCCTCAGTTTCATTTGCGGTTGTTCCACCTGTACTTATAGTATCCGGTGTTTCCTCTTTTGCACATCCGGCAAGCCCTGCAAGCAGCAGCGCCGCCGTCATAAGAACAGCAATAATTTTTTTCATAAGTATAATCCTACCTTTCGAATTCATTCAAAGCTTTGTCCAAACTCATCTGTGCCGAAATACCGGACAGTCTCGCCTGAAAAGACAAAGCTCCGGACTGAAAATTACTCTTTCAGTCTTATTTCCTTTCATTTTTTTATTCAATAAGGGCTAAAGCCCGTTATTCACGTTTTAGTAATATATATGCCATCGACAAATAGTTATATAATTAAAAATTATATTTTTCTTTTATATACTTTATTTGCATATCAACCGAATTTACAGAAGTACCGCCCTCGCTTACTCTCTTTTCAACACAAGTCTCAAGACTAATTTCATTATATAGATCAGTGTCAAAAAGATCACTGTATTTTCTGTATTCTTCTATAGGAAGATCTTCAAGCACAACATCTTTCTTCAAACACTCAGAAACAATCTGCCCGGAAATCTTATAGGCAGAACGAAACGGCAGTCCCTTTCGCACAAGGTAATCGGCAAGATCGGTCGCGTTAATAAAGCCCTTCTGTGCAGCTCTTTTCATATTATCGGCATTGACAGCCATAGAAGCTATCATTCCGTCAAAAATACGCAGACACATTATCACGGTATCACATGCGTCAAAGACAGACTCTTTATCCTCCTGCATATCTTTATTATATGCAAGCGGCAGCCCTTTCAGAGTTGTCAGAAGCGACATTAAATCCCCGTAGACTCTGCCGGTTTTACCGCGGACAAGCTCCGCCATATCCGGATTCTTTTTCTGAGGCATAATGGATGAACCGGTTGTATAAGCGTCAGCAATTTCAATAAATTTGAATTCCCAGCTCGACCATAGAATCAGTTCTTCGGCAAATCTGGAAAGATGCATCATTACAATCGAAATATCAGATAAAAGCTCGGCACAAAAATCCCTGTCGGACACCCCATCCATTGAGTTAAGGCAGATTCCGTCAAAGCCAAGCTTTTCAGCCTCAAATCTTCTGTCTGTCCGATATGTAGTTCCGGCAAGAGCGCAGCAGCCGATAGGAGAAATGTTCATACGTTTCCGGCAGTCTGCCATCCGCTCGGCATCGCGTGACAACATCATTACATAAGCCATAAGATGATGACCGAAGGTGACCGGCTGTGCGCGCTGAAGATGAGTATATCCCGGCATAATTACAGCCTTATGCTTTTCAGCCTTTAGAGTAACCGTTGTAATCAAAGCTCTCAAAAGCTCTGTAATTTTATCCAGCTCTCCCCGCAGATACATACGAAGATCAAGCGCGACCTGGTCGTTGCGGCTGCGTGCGGTGTGAAGCTTTTTGCCGACGTCTCCGAGTCTCGATGTCAGAATCTGCTCGACAAACATATGTATATCTTCACATTCAAGATCAATCTCAAGTTTTCCGCTTTCAAGATCATCAAGAATTCCGGCAAGTCCGGCAATAAGAATTCCGGCATCAGCATCGGATATAATTCCGGAAGCTCCAAGCATAGCGGCGTGTGCCATGCTTCCTCTAATATCCTCCCTGTACATCCTGCTGTCGAAGCTTATCGATGAATTAAAATCATCCGCAAGCTTACTTGTCTCTCCGTCAGTTCTGCCAGCCCACATTTTTACCATTTGTCTGCTTCAAGTCCTTCCTGATTAAAACTTATCTTTTCCCGGCAGCAGTTACAGTATCCTGCCGAAAATCTGCATTTGAAACACCGGCGTCTGAAAAGTTCGGCATTCGGTTTCTGAAAATTGTATCCAGCGATTTATTTTCTGCCTTCAACCATAGCCTGAACTTTTGTCGGAAGGCCGAAAAGATTGATAAAGCCCGATGCGTCCGTCTGATCGTAATCACTCTCGCCAAAGGTTGCAATTTCCTCGCTGTAAAGCGAATTCGGACTCCAGACACCGGCGTTAATCATATTCCCCTTATAAAGCTTGAGCTTAACTTTTCCGGTAACCTTTTCCTGCGTTTTATCAACAAAAGCAGAGAGCGCTTCACGAAGCGGTGAGAACCACTGACCGTTGTAAACAAGCTCTGCAAATGTTACAGACAGCTTCTGCTTTTCATGCATAGTAAGCTTGTCAAGGCAAAGTGTTTCAAGTACGCTGTGAGCCTTGTATAAAATAGCGCCGCCCGGAGTTTCGTACACACCGCGGCATTTCATACCAACAAGCCGGTTTTCAACAATATCAATTATTCCTATTCCGTTCTTTCCGCCAAGTTCATTGAGCTTATAAATTATATTTTTTGCGCTCATTTTCTCGCCGTTCACAGCAACAGGAATTCCCTTTTCAAATTCCAGAGTCACATATTCGGGAACGTCCGGTGCATCAATCGGCGAAACTCCCATTTCAAGAAAGCCCTTGTGCTCATACTGAGGCTCATTTCCCGTATCCTCAAGATCAAGTCCTTCATGCGAAAGATGCCACAGGTTTTTATCCTTCGAATAGTTTGTCTCGCGGTTTATCTTAAGCGGAATATTATGTGCTTCTGCATAGTCGATTTCTTCATCACGCGATTTGATATCCCACTCTCTCCAAGGAGCAATAATCGAAAGCTCAGGAGCAAAATACTTGAATACAAGCTCAAATCTCACCTGGTCATTGCCTTTGCCGGTGCAGCCGTGACAAATTGCATCCGCCTTTTCCTTTTTGGCAATGTCTACAAGCGCCTTTGCAATACAAGGACGCGCATGGCTTGTTCCCAAAAGATATTCCTCATAAACAGCGCCGGCTTTCATGGTAGGAATTATATAATTATCCACATAATCGTCCGTAAGATCAAGTACATAAAGCTTTGACGCACCTGTTTTTTTAGCTTTTTCCTCAAGTCCGTCGAGCTCATCAGCCTGACCAACATTTGCAGAGACTGCAATTACTTCACAATTATTATAGTTTTCCTTAAGCCACGGAATAATTATTGACGTGTCAAGTCCGCCTGAATATGCTAAAACTACCTTCTTAATTTTGCTTTTATCGATATTGTTCATATTTATGACCTTGCCTTTCTCAAACGATTTTTGAATAATTATACGCATATTATACGCCGATAAAACCTTTTTGTCAATACCCTTTTAGAATTTTTATTCACGATAATGCATATTTATAACAATATACAAAAATTTAGCGTTTTACGCGCGCATTTCCGCTCCAAACGCTCCATATCTGGTCTTCATCGGCAGGCTGGGCATAATCTGTTAGGAATGTAGTAGCAAGCGCTCCGGACGCCCATCCGAACTGTATCCATTTTTCACTTTCCCAGCCCCGGAGAATAGCATAAAGCATGCCGCCTACAAATCCATCCCCGCCGCCGATACGATCGAGAACATGAATTGGCCGTGGCTCAACGACCTGCCAGCCGTTTTCGGTACGCATTATAGCGCCCCAAAGATGCTCATTTGCATTTACCACCTGGCGAAGAGTAGTTGCAAAAACCGATACATTAGGATACTCTTTGCTTGTACGCTCTATCATATCCTTAAAGCTGTCAATTTTTGAAGCGATATCCTTGCCGCCTGCTTCAGGGCCTTTGATACCGAGACAGAGCTGATAGTCCTCTTCATTGCCTATAAGAATATCGGACGCAGACACGATTTCCTTAAATACACCCGAAAGCTCCTCCTCGCGTCCTTTCCAGAAGCTGGCTCTGTAGTTGAGGTCAAAAGAAATTAGAGTACCGTATTTTTTTGCGGCACGTGCAAGTTCAAGGCAGAATGTGCTTGTTTCAGGAGAGAGTGCGGCAATAAGTCCGGAAAGATGAATAAGCTGAACTCCCTCACTGCCAAAGATGCGTTCAAGATCAAAGTCCTTTATATTTAATGTACGTCCCACTTCTCCGGCACGGTCATTGGTAACCCTCGGCCCCCGGCTTCCGTAGCCGCTGTCAGCTATATTGAATTGATGACGGTAGCCCCACGGACCGCCCTGTTCCACTTCGGCGCCTTCAAACGACATTCCGCGCCGGCGAAGATCTCCTTTTATAAATCCGGCAACCGGACTGTCTTTTACAAAAGTTGTAAGTACCTTTACCGGCAGACCGAGATATGACGAAATACTTGCAACATTTGTCTCGGCGCTTGTTGCCTGAAGCTTAAATGTATCACTGCAATGAACAGGCTGTCCTTCCGCTGGAGTAATACGGACTCCCATACTCGAAGGAACTACGAGCGACCACATACAATTCTTTTTGAGTTCTTTCATTATTGTAATCATACCTTTCGGATAAAATAGTTATTAACAAGTTTTTTAATTATAGCACTTATTAGAAAAAAAAGCAATAATTTAAGATATAAAAAACTGCCGCAAATGATTTTTATTCATTTGCAGCAGTACACTATGCTACGCAGACTTCTTTGTACTTATTATCCTTATCCGAATTTACCGGAAACATATTTTTGAATGGACACACAATCAGAAAATACCTTTCCGCATATCAGAACGGGCGATCCCCCTCCCGATCCCGAGAGCGAAACGCTGATATCCTGCGCTATACTGCGAAGCGAAAAATCAGAAGCATTTTTTTCCGGAACCGCCGCGGCATAATCATACCCGCTGACATCGTCTCCGGAAAATACAAAGACGATTCCGCCGCACTTTTCAGCAAGCCTCAAAGCAAGATTCCGCCGCGATTGTGAATCCAGAAGCGGTTCAAATACAGTTCTGCTCTCAAAGTTAAAGCTGTGTTCAGCATACCTGCAAATCGAATTGCACAGCTCGCGTGATCTGCGTTTTTCCGACTCTATTTCAGATAACAGACGCGAAACACCCGTAACAATGCCGGTCTGCTTAACTGAAAGCATACGGGAAATTTCTTCCGCCGCAGTCTGCCGCGCACAATAATCTTCCAGAGCGGAAAAACCACAGCATACGGTAACACGAATACCGCCCTTGTAACGCATAAAACCTGTAATTTTAATAATTCCAATCTCTCCACTGCTTGAAACATGCGGAGCGCAGCAGACACATAGATCGACGTCTCCCGCACGTACAAGCCGAACCTTTCCCTTTATCTCCTTTTTACTTCTGAAGCTCATCGACTCAAGTTCTCCAGGAGAAGGATAAAAACAGTCAAATTTGAAATCATAAACGACCGCCCGGTTAGCCTCCGTTTCAAGCTCACATATCTGGGCGGCACTAAGCTCCCTGTCAAAATCAGCCGTGATAAAGCTGACAAGTCCCGCTTCATTTTCAGACATATGAAATCCGACATTATTACAGCCAAATTTACTATATGCCAGACCGGATACTATATGCTCTCCACTGTGATTCTGCATTCTGCGGAACCGCTTATCCTTATCTATTATACATTTGACACAAGTCCCCTCCGAAACATGTGAGTTCACACGGTGGTAAATAATTTCGTCTCTCATATATGCATCTGAAACTTTAATTTCCAAACCATCTGCAAAAACAATTCCGGAATCCGGCATCTGACCTCCGCCTCCAGGAAAAAAGGCACTTCTGTCGAGCACGATATCAAATCCTCCGCTGTCATTTTTGGAGCATTCGATCACCCGGGCGTCAAATTCAAACATTTCGCCCGATTCTTCATAGAGCCTTATTGTCTTTTCGGTTGCTTTCCCCATCTTGGTTCACTGTCCCTAATTCTAAAAATTTTTCAATTTTCTTTGCCGTCAAGTATACGCTGAGTTTTTTTGCCGACCGTACTGATATAAACGCCATAAAGGACTGAAATCAGTACCGACTGTACCATGCATACGGCAAGCTCCTCAACAAATCTCGGAATCCAGAGAATGATAAACGATCTGCCGCTGTATACAGCGAGAACAGCCTGCAGTATTTTAGTGTTTACCGTCGTAACAACAAGTCCCGATATTACAGTAGAGAGCATAATCTTTACAAGCTGAGGATTTACAATATGTCCAAGTATTTTTTTCTTTTTTTGTTTTCCGTCCTTACTGCTGATATCAGCGCCGGAAGCTTCATATCGTGATATAACGGCTTCAAGAACAAAATAAAGAATACCTATAAGCGCAATAAGCTCCAGTCCAACGGTCGTAAAGGAGATATATCCGCACAAATTTTTCCTGTAAGCGTCGCTTGATTTAATTGTAAAACCACCGCTTTGAAGCCCGGAAACCGAATAACTGCCGTTATTATACACAGAAGCAAGCTTAAGTGTAATTTCTTCGCATTCTCCCTCTTCAAAAGCAATTCCGTTCTGAGAAGCAAATTTTTCTGCGGCAGAATTCTTATCTGAAACAATCACAATTCCGGTAAAATCAATTCCGGTAAAGGCTTCCTTATCTATAGTTGTATATACAGAAGGTATGTATATCCTTTTCACCGACCTGCAGGACGAAAAAGCTCCGCCGCCGATTTTTGTAACAGGTCGTTCATATCCGTCAAGATCAACTCTTGACGGCAGCACGACCGTCTCCCCGTCAGAGACTGCAGTCACTGTAAAAACATCATTATTATATTTTGCAAGATTTACCACCGCTCCGGAAAAAACATTTTTTTCGAGCGAATCCATTCTGCCCCTTGTTGCAAGCTGCGCCTGAGAGGCGGTAATATCGTTGAGTATTCCGTCTGAAATTAAGCTTATATGAATCGTAAGGCCCAAAGCGCCCAAAATCACAAACGCTGAAAGTGCCAGAACTCTTACGCTTTTTCTGGGTCTGCGCACAAACAGCCGCCAGATAAGGCCCTTAAGTACGCCCCCGGCAAAGGCCGTCAGTGTAAGCCAGGGAATATACGCCCCGTCTGGCTTTATAACATATCCTATAAAATCAGAAGCGGCGCTTGCTATACCGCCGTATATCGGTCCGCAAATAAATGCAGGAAATGCCGTAAATACTCCGGCGAGACTGATACGCATTCCGTCTGCTCCAAGCAGCGGAATCTTTATCGACAAGAAAAGTTTCGCGACTACAGCAAGACCAATAAAAACCGCGCAGAGCGTCATTTTAAGCAGCGCACTTTTAGCAAAGCGCGGATTCCTTTTTGTTTTATTATCGGCTCCGCTTCCTTGCTCATTATCAGAACTGCCGTATGAACTGATTTCGCCGCGCCGGTCAGATGATCCGTCAGATTTTGTTTTTACATCATCTTCGTCTGATACAGTATCATCTCTGCCAGCTGGGTTAGTGTCAGCCAACTCTATTTTCGCGGCATCCGGCTTTTCGTCTCTGTCATTAAATGTTTGCTCCCGGTCAGCCGCCGAAACTTTCATATCAAATACCGCATCCCCACCGGATGCCGTATTCTCTCCGAAAGCTTCTGTTTTCATACAGCTTACTTCTTCTCCATTGTCCTTTTCACGATTTTCATCATACTGCAAGCTCTGCGATCCATCGGTATTCTGCAGCTCAGCTGTTTCTGTGAAAAGCTCTCTTTTCACCTTAACTGTCTCCTCAAGCCTATCGTCTGCTGAGATCCGGGCATCGCCTCCTGCTCTCTCGCTTTTCCTGTCATCTGATAAATCTGTCATTTTTAACCGTTTCCTTTCTGCGAAGCCGCAGAAGCACACGAAGAGACAACAAAAAACCGACGCCTGTGCCGTCGGTTTAAAATTACTCCGATATGCCACAGCGGGATGCGAAACGTACACCGCATTCGCCGGCCCAAGCACCGGTAATTTCGTCCGCAGGGCAAACTCCCCGTCCCCGCGGCACTTAACGCGCACGTTCTACTCTGTAATATTGCAGATTTTACCTGCTTTTGATATTATAGCAAAAACCGACAGCAATGTCAATACATAAACAGGGATTTAAAAGGCTATTGATTTTAAATAAATTTTACAAATCAATGATAACAAATCTTACCTAAGTAATGTAAAATAAAAATGAACAATATATATATTAGAAATATGGTAGTTGCAATCAAAAGAAAAATCGTTTATATAATAAGGGGCTTGCCCCGTGTTTAATTAACTCAGAAGAAAGGAATGGGCATAGTTTAAAGATGATTTACTGTGTTGAGGACGATTCCAGCATACGCGAGCTGATGATTTACACCCTTGGCGCTTCAAATTTTGAAGCCGTCGGATTTCAGGATGGAAACGAACTTTTCAGGGCGCTGCAAAGCGAAATTCCCCAGCTTATAATGCTTGATATTATGCTTCCGGGAGAAGACGGCATCTCTATTTTAAAAAAGCTGCGGTCAAATTCGTCAACAGCAAATATCCCGATTATTTTATGCACAGCAAAGGGTACGGAATACGACAAGGTTATCGGGCTCGATTTCGGGGCGGACGATTATCTGGTAAAGCCTTTCGGTATGATGGAAATGATTTCGCGAATCAAAGCTCTGCTCCGCCGAACTTCACCGCAGAAAGAAATCCAAAGGCTGCGTGTCGGAGAGCTTGAAATGAATCTTTGTGAGCATACGGTCACAGCAGGAGGGAAACGAATCCAGCTGACGCTCAAGGAATATGAACTGCTGCGTCTTTTCATGGAAAATACCGGGAGAGTATTCACACGCGACGAGCTTCTTTCCAAGATATGGGGCGCTGATTACATCGGAGAGACACGGACAGTCGACGTTCATATAGGCACATTGAGAACCAAGCTCGGAAATTACGGAGACTACATCGAAACTATCCGGGGAGTCGGATACAGAATAGAAAAAAATATCTGAGTCTGTACAGAAGCTATGCAGATTTTCTGCAGAAAGGGGCATTTCAAACTATGACAAGCCGGATTTTTCGTTCAATATGTCTTGTCGCTCTTGCGGTCTTTCTCTCATGCCTTATTCTGATAATGGGAGTAATGTATGAATATTTTTCAGGCGTCCAGCAGGAGCAGCTGAGAATGCAGACAAGCCTTGCCGCGCAAGGAGTCAGCAACGAGGGATACGATTATTTAACCGGACTGGGAACAGATGAATTCCGTTTAACATGGATAAGCGCGGACGGTACGGTTTTATATGACAGCAAAACAGACTCGTCAACAATGGAAAATCACCTTGAGCGAGAAGAAATCCGGGAAGCGTTCGAAACAGGCTATGGAGAAAGCGTGCGCTATTCTTCAACCATAATGGAACGCTCGCTTTACTCTGCACAGCTCATGAAAGACGGCTCAGTTCTGCGTCTCTCGATTTCGCAGAATACAATTCTTATTCTGGTTTTAGGCATGGCGCAGCCCATATGTATAGTTTTTGCAGTAGCAATAATTCTGTCTCTGTTTCTCGCGTCGCGCATATCGAAAAAGATTGTAAAGCCGCTCAACAATATCAATCTTGACAATCCCATGTCCAACGACGGCTATGATGAGCTATATCCTCTTCTTCACCGTATCGACAGTCAGCAAAAACAGCTTAAAAGACAGTCCACCGAACTGAACAGAAGGCAAAATGAGCTTGATGCAATCATAGAGGGAATGAATGAGGGACTTGTGCTGATAAATAAAAAAGGGACTATCCTGAGCATAAACCGTGCGGCGGCAAAGCTTCTTGACACAGATACGCATATAACAGGAGATAATCTGCTGTCAATATGCAGCGGCGGCGATATACATGAAGCCCTATCACTTGCAGTCGACGGACAGAGAACGGAAAAAATCACCGAACTGCACGGCGAGCATTATCACATTGACGCAAGTCCGGTATTCTCTGAAAAATCAGTATCAGGAGCTGCCCTTCTCGTATACAATGTTTCGGAAAAGGAAAAATCCGAGGAAATCAGACGGGAATTTACCGCAAATGTATCGCATGAGCTAAAGACGCCGCTGCACTCAATCTCCGGCTATGCCGAGCTTATGAAAAACGGTATGGTGAAGGATGTGGACATAGCCCCGTTTTCAAAAAAGATTTACAGCGAAGCCCAGCGAATGATACAGCTGATTGATGATATTATCAACCTGTCGCATCTCGACGAAGGCGCCGACGATATGAAGCGTGAAGATGTTGATTTATATACGCTTGCAGAAAACGCCGTCAGCAGCGTAGAAAATGAAGCCCAAAACGCAAACGTAGATATTGAGCTTACCGGCAGCACAGCAGTCATAAACGGCATTTCGCAGCTGTTGTTCGGCATGGTTTACAATCTGTGTGACAATGCGGTTAAATACAACCGCGCCGGAGGAAAGGTCAGCGTAGACGTGCGGAGCAATGACGATTCGGTAGTATTAACCGTATCAGATACAGGAATAGGCATTCCGGAAGAACATCAGGAAAGAGTTTTCGAAAGATTTTACCGGGTAAACAAAAGCCATTCAAAGGAAGTCGGAGGAACCGGACTCGGTCTTTCGATTGTCAAGCATTCGGCTATGATTCACAACGCAAAAATTACGCTTCACAGCGTACTTGACGAAGGCACTACGGTAACAGTCGTATTTCCCAAAAATATTTGAAAGCCAGAACCGGAAAAGCCGGCCGCATATTCACGCATCCCGAAGAAATTATCACTTTACAAGAATTTTACGAAGACCAGATAATAGATTTGATAAAAATATGATACACTGATTACATATGTAAAATGTTTTTAACATAGAATATTGCTTAACCTCAAACATTTACAAGGAGCAGTTTTTGTCTATGGATATTTTCAATCTATTGACGCTGATAGGCGGTCTGAGTCTGTTTTTGTTCGGAATGACAATTATGGGACAAGCACTCGAACGCCGCGCCGGCGGCGAGCTTAGATCTCTTCTCGGAAAATTCACCACCAACAAAATGGCTGGGCTGTTGACCGGAGCCGGAGTCACTACGGTAATTCAAAGCTCTTCGGCGACGACGGTTATGGTAGTGGGCTTTGTAAACTCCGGGCTGATGTCGCTGCGGCAGGCGATCAATGTAATTATGGGTGCGAATATCGGCACTACCATTACAGCATGGATACTCAGTCTGAGCGGAATCGAAAGCACCACCTTTATTTTGAAACTGCTTAAACCGACAGCGTTTACCCCGGTGCTTGCCTTA
>CABPZV010000022.1 GCA_902462015.1 uncultured Eubacteriales bacterium
CGTTAGGTTATAGAGAAATACCCCGGAGGTCAGAAGGCCTTATCTGATGTGCAAGGGTTATTTCTAAAGCTTAAATAAAACAGATAACTGATTTTATAACAGTATCGGCGCAGATGAGCGCAATTCCGGCGTATGACAGATAATTGAGCATGTTCTGATGTTTTTTGTAATAACTTTGAACGCGAGGTTCGGCAAAGAGAAGAAATGTCAGACCCAGCACGCCCCATACAAGCGAGTACGGCAGTGAAATTCGCTTTCCTATTGAAAAAGGAAGCTCGGTGTAGTCCCAGAGAACTTGATTATAAACGTGTTCAATAATGAAGGATATCAGATATTCAAGAACGGATGTCAATATAAATACTTTGAGAAAAGCAAATAACTTACTTTTCGAACCGCAAAGGAAAACTACAATTATTGCTCCGAAGCCGTATATAGGACAGTATGGACCTATCAGAAAACCCGGGATGAATAAGCTATGCGTCACCGCTGATCTGTATATAACTTCAAGGCACCAGCCAATTACACTGCAAATAATGAAAATGAAGCTGGCATATTTGATTTTTGAACACATTTCATTTTCCAATTTTTCCTGCAATGCTGTCTGCCCCCAATATAATAAATAATAGTCAGTCGTATTGATTCTGACAGGCGCCAAAGTCTTAACCGCCGCCTGTTATTCGACATATTCATTTAGTTTATTAACTATGTAAATTATATTATATAAAATTCTAATCCAAAAGTAAAGGGAATAATTGAAAATAATAAAAAATTAAGAAAGTATTGCTCCCGGTATTTTATTCGTCGGCGTCGTCATTTCGTCGGACGGACAAAAATCTAACATGATAAATCCCGGCAAAACCATAATAAAACGTGTTTTGCCGGGAAAACATTCTGAAGATTTTATGTGCGTACCTGTTAAGACGCGGCGGCCAGCATCATTTATTGTAATATGCGGCCAGTCAGATATTACTTAAATTCGGGTTTTTATATCTACGGAGCATCGCACTCTTTCTTCGGCTTGAAGAGCACAGCATGTTTACAAGCGACATGACCGTGGTTAAAACCGCAGCGATTATTATATTTATAAGAAGTGCATTGATAACTGCCTTTTCAAAGCATGCGGTAATCGCAGAGTATCCGAGATATGTGGACAGAAACGATGAAATAGGTTTTTCGATATTAATAAACAGTATCGCCGAGGCTGATAACAGTACATTGGTTATAAGCGAAACGATAATGTATTTAGTCGGATGGGCAGAATGCTGCCTGATACTGTTGGAGAGAATGAGAAGAAAAGTGATTAACGCCGCAAGTGCGGAGAATACAAAAACTGTCTGCATCATTTTGCCGGCTACCGAAATATAAGGCGCGACTTTTGGTATAACCGAGGTGTACGGAAGCCCCGTGTTTTCACGGTAGATCCGCCGTACATTTTCTACGACAGAAATAATTGCAGGGTCATCGGCCTCTATGTCTGTATAGCCTTGCTCTCTTGCGCTTTTTACTACGGCATCGGTTATTCCCTCAATATATTTATTTTCGATTGAAATAATATAATCGTCTGTAATATCGGATTCAGTGTTATAAAGCGCATAAAAGTCCTGGTTAAATGAAAGCCAAAAATTTTCCGGCGTCACTGTTTCTATAAAATTGTCATCTACTCCGGAATTTAAAAATGCCTGTTTCAGCTTCGCGCTCAGATTGTCACGGTATATCTGTTCGATTCCGTAATCCTTCAGCATATCCGACATATACGGCGCTTTGAGCGCGGTAATATACAGTATGCCTGAAAGCGAGGCAGTAAAAAAGAGGAGGGAAAACAGAAACGCAAGTATAATGTTAATAGTTTTGTATAGCTTCATTTTCTATACGTTCGTCCTTTCTTTTAAGCTGTTCGCGGTAAAGAATTTTCGTTTTTCAATATTTTAATTAAATAAGGGACTTGCCCCGTCATTATTTTTATTCTTTTATCAGTATAGGACCGGAAACAAAATCTGCGTATACAAAATAACGTTCGTCAACAGATATTATTGTATTGAAAGGATAGCAGGTATATAAAACTATACTGTTGTCTGTTTTTGTCGGATCATATGCTGTTGGATCAGTGGCTTTTTTTACAACAGCTTCAGCTATTTTATAGGTATATGTGCCATATGTTGTTTCAATTTTTATAAGGTCTCCTATTTGTGCTGATCCGAGAGTGCTGAAAAATGAAGCGCAGTGTCCGGCGATAAGAGATACTCCGCCTGCTCCCGGAAGATTGCTGCCGTCATAAAGCTCTGCTCCCCTGTCGAGATTATAATCACTGTCTCCAAAATACAGATCGCAGTTTATGTCTGTATTTTCCACAGAAATGGTTCCCATCTTTTTATTTTGGCCGGGATGATCAATTTCTGATATATATACATCGCCCTCGGTGACATCAGATACGGTTATTTCATCCGGTCTGTCCGCTGCGTCCGTATCGACGTTCGAAATATTTTTTCCTGCGTCATAGAACAGATCGGCGACAAAGCTGTAGCGTGCCAGTACAGGAGTCAGACAAACTGTCAGGACTACGACTATTATAAGCGAGAATACAATAGGGGTTATTATATAAAATAATAACCCCTTGATATGTCCCGTATTATTACGAGTCTTTTTCATAAATCAGCAAACCCTTCAGTCGGTTACCTTCCGGCGGAAGATGATAACTGCACAACCTGCAGCTATAACAGTGATAACCGCTGCGGCGGAAATAGCCGCTGTTGCATTGATACCTGTCCCCGTCGGCTTTATTACTGTTCCGTTAGAGGTTGCTCCAAGGGCTCCTCCGATAACAATCTTTGAAAATGTGAAAGCAGTTTCTCCGGTAGAAATTGTTGTAACTACGATATTTCCGCCCGAAATAGTATACTTTAAATCAAACTTTGCAAGCAGTGCCGACGCAAGTCTGTTGATTTCATTGTATGCATCTGTCGGGAGCTTTGAAAGATCCTTGTTTTTTACAATCTCGTCTCCGTATTTTGTTGCTACCGTGTTTACCGTCGATTTTACATCGGCTACATCTGCCTCTGAAATTTCATTCTCAGCAGCGTAGGCAAGAAGATAATTCTCAATCTTATTGTACTGGTCGGATGTAATTTTTATAGTTGTTTTACCGTCTGTTGTCGTATAGCTGTAATCTTTCAGAAATTTCAGAATTTCATTTGCATTCGCAGTGCTGTCGTTTGCAGCAAAAGCGCTGACAGACATTACTGCTATCATTGCAATTACAGCAATAACTGAAATAATTTTTTTCATTATTGTTCCTCCTATATTTTGCTTGCAGTATTTTGGTTGACGCTAAGATTATAGCACAGCTGATATAGCTTGTCAAGCATTAAAAATAAAAAATAAACTAAAAAAATTATAAATTCATTTTCTTAATGATTTCTTTATATTGTTTTCAAACTTTTATTTACTTTTCGGCGCAGATTCCGCATTTTTACAGAACTTTTTCCTTTTTTCTTTGGAATTCTTCAGCTTTTCTTCCAAATTTTTAAATAGCTCTTTTGTACAGGGTACGGCACTCATGACGGCTGCTATGGCAATCAATACTGCACATATAAGGACAAATACGTCGCCGAACACGTCGAAAAGCGTCATGTCGGATTTCATTTCCACATCTCCGTATATGTACCCCTCTTCATTTACGCCGAGAGCTGTTATGGCAGAGCCAATCGGAGATATCACCGAAGAAATTCCGGTGCTTGCCGCGCGAACAAGATACCGTCCTGTCTCTACGGCGCGGAGGACAGCGTGGTCATGATGCTGGGCAATAGCGGACGAATCGCCGTACCACGAGTCGTTGGTCGAAAGGACGAGAAGCTGTGCGCCGTCGCGCACCGAACCGCGCGCCAGCTGTTCATAGATTGAGTCAAAGCAGATCAGATTTCCGATTCTGCCGGCAGAGGTCTCAAAAATATTCGAGTCTGTTCCCGGCGTCAGATCGCTGCCTGTCAGATTCATATCCGTTAATATCGGAAGAATTGCCGAGAGAACCTTTTTCATCGGCATATATTCTCCAAACGGCACGAGCTTGCGCTTATAATATGGCTGAGCGGCAGCGGTGCCGTCGGGAAAGAAAGCGTACACCGCGTTGTAGGTGTCGATTATACGGTTTTCCTCTTCATCGTATCTTGTTTCTCCGTCGAACGCTCCGACAAAAATAACAGCTTCGGTGTCTACGGCAAGCTGTTCGATCCTGGCAGCATATGATTCGTAATATGTAAGGTCAACATTAATTACCGTTTCCGGCCATACTATTATATCCGGATCACAGTCCTCGGCAGCTGTCTCTGACATCGTGATATATTTTTCAAGAGCATCGGAGGCGGTCTGGTTTTCCCATTTTTCTGAGGAAGAGATATTTCCCTGTATGACCGCGACACGGACAGTATCCCCTCCGGTCTCATAAAAGGCTATCCGCATAATGCCGAAGCTGTAGTTTGTGATAATTATAACCGCGGCGGCAATGACGAACAGATTTTTAGAAAATGCCATTGTCTTTACCCTAGACCGTTGCTTTGCGGGCTCAGGTACCTCCCCCGGAACGAGCTTTTTAGATCGTTTTGCATGAACGGATGCTTTCGACACGCCTGATTTTTTCTGCCTTCTGTCATCTGCCTTTTCACTGGTTTTTACAGCCGTAAAGCCAACTGCCAGCAAAGCGTTTACAATAACGATAAGAAACGAAATGAAAAGAGAGCCGAATACCGAGGCACTTTGAATCATCGGAAGACAGCCCGACTGGGTAAGCGCAAGCCGGGAGAAAGGAACTCCGAGCCATGTCTTTGTCATAGTCCATTCTATAAATGTCCATACTGCTGCGGCATAAACCGGGTAAATCCACCGTCCGCATTTGTTTTTCAGAGGATTGCACAGACGCATAAGCGGTGCGGAGAGAGAAATCCAGAGCGTCTGCAGCAGTGCAAGTCCTATCCAGCACACTGCGACCGCAAAGGCGCCCGTGACCTTGCTGAAGCCGGCAAAATCAAGAGGGTACATTGCAGCAAACCAATGATAGGAAAGACCAAAATAGCCTGCACCAAACATCAGAAAATACCGGAAGCGAGGTCCTTCTTTATAACATATCCAGAACAGCGGAATCATCGACAGCCAGGAGATGAAAAACAGCTTGCTGAAAATAAGCGGCAAAGCCGATATTACTCCGGATATTAATAACATCACAAGATACATTTGTCAAATTCCTTTAAAAATTTTATTTTTTCCGGGTTCATATCCACGGAGTAAATTTTCCCTTCAAGTGTTATACTGTAGGCGTACAGCGCCTGAAAGCGGTAGCCTCGTTTCCGGTCGTCTCTATTCACTCCGTATTTTCCTTCACCAAGAAGCGGATGTCCGGCAGCCTGCATCTGCGCACGTATCTGGTGAGTGCGTCCTGTTATGAGCGTTACTTCGAGCAGGGACAGTCCGTTTTGCTCCGCAAGCACGCGGTAATCGGTTATCATAGTTTTTCCGGCAGGTGTTTTTCTTTGCCCTGAATGTACCCTGACGATATTGCGCGTGCTGTCCTTTTCCATCCATCCGGTAAGCCTTCCGCGGCTTTTTTCCATTTTTCCGTGGACTGCGCAGAGATACTTTTTTGTTACTTCGCCGCGTCTTATTTCTTCATTTATCCGCCGCAGAGCTTCCGCTGTCTTTGCCGCAATTACTATTCCGCCGGTGTTGCGGTCGATTCGGTTGCAAAGTGCCGGCGCAAAGCTCCGCTCCTCTTCCGGGCGGTATTCGCCGCGCCGCCAGAGATAAGCCTTTATATGGTTTATCAGCGTTCCCCCTTCGTCCGTCTCAGATCGGCCGGAGCCGCTTGCATCTCCGCTGTGAACAGCCATTCCAGGCTTCTTGTCAACAAGAAGAAATTCAGAATTTTCGTAAAGGACTGAGATGTCCGGCACGATTTTCATAAAAACATTGTCCGGCGTTACCTCAAACAGCTCCTCGGAGAGAAAAAGCTGTACGGTATCTCCCTTGGAGAGCAGCTGAGACGGCTCCGCTCTGCTCCGGTTTACTTTTATTTTCTTTTTTCTTATCGATTTATACAAAAGCGGCTTCGGGAGAAGCGGCAGGCTTTTTGTCAGATATTTATCAAGCCGCTGTCCTGCGTCGTTGACATTAACTATAAATTCTCTCAACTTGTTGACCGTTCCTTTTATTTTTACTGTACATTATTTGACTTGGCTGTTGACAAAATTTCTCCTTTTAATTATAATATAAACAATTTATATTCGTCAATAGTTTTTTGTAAAGATTAAAATTACAATTGTATTTCGAAAGGAACGGTATATATCTATGAAAATCAAAATTCTTTTTCAGGGGGACAGCGTAACCGATGCAGGGAGAAACCGAGAGGACTATCATTTTCTCGGAAACGGCTATCCGCGCTATGTCGCTCCTGCGGTTAGAGAAAAGTTTCCGCAGGATGAATTTGAGTTTATCAATCTCGGTATGAGCGGAAACCGCGCCGAGCATCTGCTCGCCCGCTGGAAAACCGACGCGCTTGAGATAAATCCTGATATCATTTCGGTGCTCATCGGAGTAAACGACTGCTGGTTTTTTAACGACAAGGAGGCGCTTATGCCTGAGGAGTATTTTGAATATTGCTACCGTTCAATTTTGGATGATATAAAAAAGGGTACCCATGCAAAAATTCTTATGCTTGAGCCGTTTATCTTGGAGGCTCCGGGACTTCCTCAGATTCACGAGGATTTAGCGCGTAAAAAGGCAATAGTATACAAGCTTGCAGACGAGTATGCAGACGCTTTCGTAAAGTGCCAGAGTATTTTTGACAAGGCTTCCGGGGACAGAGAACCTACATATTGGGCTGAAGACGGTATCCATCCGACTCCCGAGGGAGCGATGCTGCTGGCAGAAAACTACGTAAAGGCTGTCGTACCGCTGATCGAGCAGCTTCACTAAGCTCCGCTGCGCAAAATTTATTTTATTTGCTGCGGTAGACAATAAGCCGCACAAACGTTTTATGACAAGCTTTTAGTTCTTAATGACTATACACAGGGAAGGAAATCAATAATGCAAAAACGGCGGCAAATTAAAGGTGTGGTAGCTTAAAATGTCAGCATGCAGATATTGCGGAAATGCTGCTCCGGACGGCGCAGATGTGTGCCTAAACTGCAGAGCGGTTCTTGAAAATGCTTCTGACAGTCAGCAGGCAGCTATAAACGAGCTTGCTTTGCTGAGCGCAGGCTTAAAAGAAAGCAGCGTTTCTGATAGGACGAAGGACGAACGCTCCGGAAGCTCCGGCACAGAAAGCTCCGGAAAACAATCATCGGCTCCTGAGCTATGCGCCGTACCGGGAGGTAAAAGCGGCATTTCAGCGCGGACGGAACAGTCCGGTGATTTCTGTGCGTACGGAATAAGCAGCCATAATCATGAGCTCCTTGCCGGTCTTGCGGAGCTGTCCGAACAGACAAAAAAGGAAGCGGCTGAAAAAGAGCATGCAGATGCTGATGCGCCGATTGTAATAGTTTCCGGCAGCGGTATTATAACAAATGAGGCCAAAGCTTCGGAAAAGGAAACTGTATCCGTTACGGAAAAAAAGGTCGAAAAGGTATCCGCACCTGTAAAAAATTCCGACCCGATTCCTTCCCGCGCAGATTCGAAACAAAGTTTTGAAAATATCACAAGCTCTTATAAAGCGGTACTGAAAACCGAATCTGCAGTGCCGAAAACAGTTTCGGGTATTGCAGAAAAAACGCTTGCCTTAGAAAAAAACGATATTGACGCACCCGATGGGTTTTACTCGCGGAAGGACGGAGAAGCAAGCGAAACAGGCGAACTGGAAGAAGCATGCGAACCGGAAGAAACAGGTGAACTGAGAAAAGCATGCGAACCGGGAGAAACAGGAGAACTGAGAGAAGCATGCGAACCGGGAGAAACAGGCGAACCGGGAGATGTGGATAATCCTGCTGAAAAAACGCGGACTGCAAATGAAACAGAAATGCTTTCTGCTGAAACTCAGCCACTGTATTCCGGCGAATTGAGCCGTCAGGATCAGAATATTACGGAGACCGAGATGAAAAGAGATGCACTTGCCGCCGCCATTTTGGAAGTGCTTAACGCATCTCCGAAAAATTCGTCTGAAGCTCAAAAAGACAGGAAATCAATACCGGTCAAAGCTAATAATACCGGTCTGCAATTAAATGGGTTAAAAAAGTCGCTGACGCAGGCCGCTGATTTTTTGCTGCAGGCCGCTAAGAAATTTGCGCTGTTTTTAGCGGGAAAACCAATAGGCAAAGATAAATTTGATCAGTCAGATCTTGAGCAGAATCCAATGCTTTTGTGTATTGCATATTTTCCCCTCCTTTTTCCAGTCCCGGCGATTTTAAATCCCCGGTCACATTACGCAAGATATATTTCACTCTGCGGAGCTGTGCTGACGGCCGCAGATATAGCAGTTCTGCTGTTATGCGGACTTGTATGCAATATATGGAGCACGCTTTTTACACATACGGTAAACATAGAGACGTCGTTTGAGCACGTGGCGCTGAGCTACACGGGATTTCGGCTAATTTCAGTAACCGAGACAATCGCTCTTATTCTGATTTTTATAATGTTTATTCATTTTGCCGCAATGCCCATTTTCGGCCGCATGAATCCTTTTGCCCCTGAGCTGTTATATAAGCTCTCCCGTCCCCGGAACCATAAAGAAAATGTAAGTAAAGCGGGCAGTGTTTTCGCGAGCAGGATACCGAGTGGTCAATCTGACTGTAGTGATCAAAAAGATAAAGATAAACAGACAGGGAAAGCGACACCCGTTAAGGTTATTTCCAGTGCAATTGCCGAAAGGGAAGCGGCAAAGGCTGAGAACTGTGCAGCTGATTCTCCCGAAAATACTATGGTGAAAATCACGGGAGAACCTCTTGGGATACAAAATACCGCAGATAAAAATAAAAAATCAGGCTCTTAGTCCTTACGTAAAAAGCTCATCATCCTAAGATGATGAGCTTTTTTCACAGCTGCCGAAAAAGCGGAGAAATTTACTTCATTCGGACAAAATATTCTCCGTCAGCAGCTTATGAATTTCAGGGTAATTTCTTTTTAATATTACAACCTTTCCGTCTGTTCCGAGAAAACAGTGAGAACTTTCTGCGAGTGTACATATTTTACCGTCCGTAAGCTTTGTCATCACATATTTAAGCGTCATTCTGACCCCATTGTATCCAGATAAGCTGGTTTTAATTTCAACAGCGTCGTCAAAACGTACCGGGCTTCTGTATTCGCAGCTTACCGATACAACCGGACTTGTGATGCCCTCGCTCTCCATTCTGCTGTACGAATAACCGATTTTGCTCAGAAAATCGTTTCTTGCTTCTTCCATCCAGCGTATATAATTAGAATGGTGAATAATTCCCATTCTGTCGGTTTCGTAATACTGTGCGCGGTGAATATACGGTGTTATCTCGGACTTCAATTTTATGACTCTGCCTTTCGTACGTTCAATAAGGGGCTCGCCCCGTCAAATGGCGTGACAACCATTTAGTAGGAGATTGTATCTCCCACTGAATGGTGAAATGTACCCTGCCGCCTGAAAGGCGAACGCCATTAAAGCTGCCGCTTTAATGGCGGTACATCTTTTGCCTAAGTTTAAATCGGAGCAACGCTCCTGCGCTTTCGAACGATTGCAACCTACGCAGAGAGCGTTAGCTCCTCAGGGTTTCAGTGGGAGATTATAACTCCCACTGAAGCCTTGAAGTGGAGCCCACCGCCTTGTGAGGTGGGGGACATCTGCGTTAGGTTATTTTCATTCTTTTCTGTGACTTTAACTCTGTGTAATAACTTTAACCACCGAGCTCATACCGCATTGACAGACATGAGAGAACAAAAGGCGCGGCGGTCTCACAGCGCAGAATTCTTTGTCCAAGTCCTGCAATTAAAAGTCCTGCTTCCGAGGCGCGGCGAATCTCGTCTGTGCTGAAGCCGCCCTCAGGTCCTATCATGAACCTGATATCACAGGGAACGGAGGATTCACACTTTTCGGTATGTATTTTTTCCTTTTCGAAGTTTGATAACAGCTTCCCGAGCTTTACCGTGGGGTAATCGCCGCTTTCATCGCCCTCATAGCATATAAAACGCAGCTCTCCGCTTCGCATTGCTTCGATTGCATCCGAAAATCCGCCGGCGAAAGATACGTCAGGAACGATTCCTCTTCCGCATTGCTTAGCAGCTTCGAGCGCAATACTCCTGAAACGGGCAAGCCTTTTCTCTGCGTTTTCACTTTTTAGTTTTGCGATGCATCGCTCACTCTCAAAAAATACGATCTCTGAGATTCCGCATTCTACCGATTTCTGGACTACCGTATCGGCGCGGTCGCCTTTCGGGAGCGCCTGAAACAGACGCGCGCGGTATGGCGGCTCTGTCGAGTTTACCGCGGTGCTCAGTATTTTAGCCCTCACTTCCGAGGGTGTAATGCTGTCGATCACACACTCATACTCTTTTCTTGAAAAATCACAGAGAGTAATGGCATCGCCGGCACGCATGCGCAGCGCAAGCGAGATATGACGCGCGTCGCTTCCGGTTATAACGGCATAACCGCCAGCCACGGCTGAATTATCAATAAAAAATCGCGGCATAATTTTTCTCCTGCAGTGGTGGAAATAAAGCCGCTTTTCTTTAGCGGCGCTGAAAAACACTAAAAGCAAATGTACGCCTGTAAAGGCGATTCGCCTTCAAGGCGGCTTGTCTAAGACGCCGGCCTGCAAAGAGACATTGGCCTGCAAAGACGCCAGCCTGCAAAAAGACATTGGCCTGCAAA
This sequence comes from uncultured Eubacteriales bacterium, assembly GCA_902462015.1. Taxonomy (GTDB): domain Bacteria; phylum Bacillota; class Clostridia; order Oscillospirales; family CAG-272; genus UMGS911. The sequence continues at coordinate 10,811 of CABPZV010000022.1, forward strand.
GACGTTTGCTTGCAAATGCGGCAGCTTGCCTAAGACACTGATTTGCTGAAGTTTATTTTTTTAGCATTAAAAGACCTGTCCAGTCATTTTCGTGAAGCTCCTCAAGCTTTTCAAAGCCTTGCGCTTCCATAGCTTTTATAACGTCCCCGCACTGGGGGTCAATAATTCCGGACAAAACAATATATCCGCCGCTTCTTACGGCGCGTCCGGTATCGGGCGCCATACGGAGAATTATATCAGCGGTCAGATTTGCCGTCACAATATCTGAGCCGTCCGGAGCCGCAGCAAGAAGATCTCCCTCCTTACAGACAATCACATCCGAAACGCCATTTTTTTCGATATTCTCACCTGCTACACGCACAGACATCGGGTCGATGTCATATGCGCTGACATGTGAAGCTCCGAGCTTTGCCGCGCAGATTGCAAGAATGCCGCTTCCCGTTCCCACATCGACAACGCGGTCTCCCGGTTTTACGGTTTTTTCGAGCAAAGCCGCGCAGAGACGGGTTGTCTCGTGAGTTCCGGTTCCGAACGCCATACCTGGGTCCATTATTATTATAATATCGTCAGGCCTGCGCTCATAAGAAGACATGCGCCATTCCGGAACGACGACAATATGACTGCCGATGGAAACCGGATAATAATACTGCTTCCAATTGTCAGCCCAGTCCTCCTCGTTAAGTCCTTCAAGCGAAACTGTTACAGCCAGACCGAGCTCCTTGAAGCGCTGACGCACAAATGCCGCCGCCTCCGATGCATTTACTTCCTTGGGAATAAATACGGAAACCGACGCGTCGGTTTTGTTTTTCAGCGAGTCGTCGATGAGCTCTCCGTACATTGAGTTGTATTCCTCTATATCGCTGTTGTCCTCTATCATAAGGTGAGCATCCAGCATCGTCATTACCGCGCTTACCTGTTCCACCTGTTCCGGTGTGCATATCGTTTTGATTTTTGTCCAGTCGCTCATATATGTCCTTTTCCGCCCTGAAGGGGTCTGAAAATATATTTAGGTTTTTATGTTATGATTTTTTGCCCTTAAAAATACGGTCTAAAAATCTTTTTTTCTTCTGATGATTTTTATCGACGAGAGTGTCCGCAAACTGTCTGAGCAAGTCTTTCTGACTGCTGTTAAGGTTTGTGGGGGTTTCAATCATAACCTTAAAAAGAAGATCGCCGCGGTTTCTCGGATTATTTATATTCGGAACGCCCTTTCCACGCAGTGTAAAGACCGTGCCGCTCTGTGTTCCGGCCGGAATTGTATAAGGACTTTCACCCTCAAGGGTAGGTACGGTTATTTCAGCTCCGAGGGCAGCCTCTGGATATGTTACCGGGATATCACAGTATATATTCATACCATCGCGCTCGAAAAAGTCATGAGGACGAACATTTACAAGTATAAGAAGATCTCCGTTTCCTCCGCCGTTTCTTCCCGCGTCTCCCTGTCCGCGGTTTGCAATTCTCTGGCCATTGTCAATTCCGGCAGGAATTGTCACCTCCATCTTTTTTGTAACCCTAATAAAACCCTTTCCGGAGCAGTTAGAACAAGGCGTTTTGATTACCTTTCCCGTTCCGTGGCAGCGCTCGCAGGATGAGGTCGTCTGAAACATGCCAAGGGCGGTACGCTTTGTCGTTCTTACCTGACCGCTTCCGCCGCAGTTCGGGCATGTCTCCGCGCTTGTTCCTTTTGCGGCACCGGAGCCTGAGCAGTCCGGACATTTTTCAACGCGGTTAAAGGAAACATCCTTCTTACAGCCAAAAACCGCTTCCTCAAAGGTAAGCGTTACGCGGCACTGTATATCGTTGCCCTGCACCGCGGAATTACGGCGTGAGCCGCCTCCGCCGAAAATTCCTCCGAGAATATCTCCCAGATCGAAATCCATTCCGCCTCCGCCGAAGCCTCCGAAATCAAATCCACCGAAGCCGCCTCCGCCGCCTGCAGACGGATCAAGTCCGTCAAAGCCGTACTGATCGTATATGCTTTTCTTTTTCTCATCGGACAGAACTGCGTATGCCTCATTTACTTCCTTGAATTTTTTTTCGGCCTCCTTATCGCCGGGATTCATATCCGGATGGTATTTCTTTGCCATCGAGCGATAAGCCTTTTTTATTTCTGAATCAGAAGCGCCCTTTTTAATACCGAGCACTTCATAATAATCTCTCTTATCAGCCATCGTTATGACTATTCCTTTTCCATAAAATCAGTTTTAAGCACACAAACAGAGGGAAAACGTTTCCCTTTCCCTCTGTTAATATGACTATCCATTGCCCGGCACGGCAATAACCATGCTCAGATGACTTTCATTCGGTTTTATTTATTTTCGTCTGTTTTATCCTCGAAATCTGCGTTATAATAGGTATTTCCGTCTGAGCCGCCGTTTCCACCGCTCTGTGCTCCGCCGTCCTGAGCTCCCTGCTGAGCTCCTCCCTGCTGAGCATAAAGCTTTTCGCTTATCTTATAGAAAGATTTCTGGAGTGCTTCGGTGTCTGCCTTGATATCGTCGGAGGAACCGTTCTTGAGAGTTTCTCTCAGCTTATCTATAGCGGCACGAACTTCGGATTTTTCATCCTCGGTTACCTTGTCTCCAAGCTCATCGAGCGCCTTTTCGCTCTGATAAATCAGGCTTTCCGCAGTATTCTTGACGTCGATATTCTCTTTGAACTTCTTGTCTTCCTCAGCATATTTTTCTGCATCCTTGACCGCGCGGTCGATATCGTCCTTGCTCATGTTTGAAGAGGATGTGATTGTGATATGCTGTTCCTTACCTGTACCCTTATCCTGAGCGCTTACATTTACTATGCCATTGGCGTCGATGTCAAAGGTAACTTCAATCTGAGGTACGCCGCGCGGAGCAGGAGCGATTCCGTCGAGAACGAAACGTCCGAGCGTAGTATTTCCGCTTGCCATTTCACGCTCACCCTGCAGAACGTGAATCTCAACCGAAGTCTGACCATCCGCAGCCGTTGAATATACCTGACTCTTCTTAACCGGAATTGTCGTATTGCGATCAATAATTCTGTTGAACACGCCGCCGAGAGTTTCTATACCGAGCGAAAGAGGTGTTACGTCAAGGAGAAGGAGATCCTTAACCTCGCCGCCGAGAACTCCAGCCTGTACGGCCGCCCCTATAGCGACGCATTCATCAGGATTTATACCCTTGAAAGGATCTTTTCCGATAAAGTTTTTAACGGCATCCTGAACAGCAGGAATTCTTGTAGAACCTCCAACGAGAAGCACGCGGTCTACCTGGTTTACATTCAGTCCGGCGTCTGCGAGAACTCTTTTTGTCGGTCCCATTGTAGCTTCGACAAGATCCGCTGTCAGCTCATTGAACTTCGATCTTGTGAGAGTTGCCTCGAAGTGTTTTGGGCCGTTTGCGTCCGCAGTAATAAACGGCAGATTGATTTGCGCGCTTGTCATTCCGGAAAGCTCAATTTTAGCTTTTTCAGCGGCTTCCTTGAGTCTCTGAAGCGCCATCTTATCCTTGCGGAGATCTATTCCTCCGTTTTCCTTTGCAAAAGTGTCTGCAATCCAATCTATAACACGTTTATCGAAATCATCGCCGCCGAGACGGTTATTTCCGGCTGTTGCAAGAACCTCGAATACGCCGTCGCTTATTTCAAGGAGCGATACGTCAAAGGTACCTCCGCCGAGGTCGTAAATCATAATTTTCTGGTCAACTTCCTTATCCAAACCGTAAGCAAGCGCAGCGGCTGTCGGCTCGTTGATAATACGAAGAACTTCAAGTCCGGCAATTTTTCCGGCGTCCTTTGTAGCCTGACGCTGCGCGTCGGAGAAGTATGCCGGGACAGTAATTACAGCTTTATTTACCTTTGTTCCAAGAAATGCTTCTGCATCGGACTTCATTTTCTGAAGTATCATCGCTGAAATTTCCTGCGGCGTGTATGCCTTGTCGTCTATATTTACCTTGAAATTAGTACCCATTTCGCGCTTGATTGAAATAACCGTGCGGTCAGGATTGGTAATTGCCTGACGCTTTGCAACCTGACCTACCATTCTTTCTCCGGTTTTAGAGAAAGCTACAACCGACGGCGTTGTTCTTGCGCCCTCAGGATTTGTAATTACAACCGGCTCTCCGCCTTCAAATACAGCTACGCAGCTGTTTGTAGTACCAAGGTCTATACCAATAATCTTTTCCATAATATTTTCCTCCTGATTAATAAATTTCATATTATTATTTTTTATGTGTGCATCCGATATTATGCAGCTGAAACTCTAAATCAAAATTTTCAGTTAGCGACCTTAACCATCGCGAACCGTATCACGCGATCTCCCTTTTTATAACCGCGCTGGAACACCTCAGCTATGACATTTTCACCGAGACTGTCGTCCTCGCAGTGCATAATGGCGTTGTGAAGATTAGGGTCGAAGCTTTCGCCCGGCTCCCCGAAAGCTTCGATTCCAAGCTTTTCAAGCGAAGCGGAAAGCTGCTTGAGGGTCATTGCGACGCCCTCTATGATTTTGTCTCCGTCGGTATATGTCGCCGCGCGTTCAAGGTTATCGGCTATCGGAAGCAGAGCGCTGAGAGCATCGGCATATGCGTCGGCATACAGTCCTTCGCGCTCCTTCTGACTCCTTTTTCTGAAGTTATCATATTCAGCGACGACATGCAGATACTTGTCGTTCAGCTCGGCGAGCTTCTCAAGGATCTTATCGGCTTCCTTTTTCGTCAGAGTAACATTTTCATCGTCCTTGCCTTTTTTGCCGCTCTTTTTTTTGCCCTTTTCGGATTTCCCGTCCGTCTCTCCGGATTCCGTTTCTGCCTTGCCTTCTATATCAGCGCCGTCGGCAGTCTCAGAATTTACCTTTTCATCTTCTGCCGCAGTTTCATTTTCTACCGCGGTTTCATCTTCTGCCACAGCCTCACCGGCATTGACAGATGTCTCATCTACCTCATTTTTTATTTTATCCCAATTTTTTTCCTTGTTTTTTGATTTTTCCTTGCCGTTCATTTTTTCAGCCATTTTGATCCTGCCTTTCATAACTTTTTTCACATCGGCGTCTATTCGCTGTCATCTTCACGGATATCCATACCCTCAGCGGACAAATCTCCGTCTATCATTCCGCTTATGTTGCGTGAAAACTGTTCAATCATTGCTATAACCCTGTTGTATTTCATTCTGCACGGTCCGATCACCCCGATTGCTCCTATGGTACGTCCTCCGCGCATAATCTTTTTAAAGATCAGCGACGACTGATTAAGCGAGTTCAGTCCATTTTCCGAGCCTATATAAACGTTGATTCCCTCGTTTTCACCGCGCTTTACCATATCCAAAATGTCACTTTTCTGCTCAAGTGATTCGAGGAGCCCGCCGAGCTTTTCGGGATCGGAATACTCTTGATACCGGAGCAGATGATTTACGCCTTCAAGGTGAAGCTCACCGTCCTCTTCTCCGAGGACTGAGTAAACCGCATCCATAATGCGGTCTGTTATATCACCGCATCCAAAGGTGGCAAGTCTCATACGCAATCTTATAATATCGGAAAGGGTAATTGAATCGACCGCCCGGCCTGAGATTTCTTCGTTGAGACAGATTTCAATCTGCATGACGGCCTCTTCGGTAATTCTGGGGGCGCTGATATATACTGTTTTTGCACAATGGCGTCCTCCGGTCTCAACGACCATTACCAGAAGCATGGTACTGCTGTCAATATGAAGCGTTTGAAAATGCAGAACAGCTTCGGCGCTTAGAGAGGGACGTGCTGTAAGGGACGCATAGTTTGTCATCATAGACATAAGACGACTTGCCCGGTCGAGAATTTTGTCAAGCTCGGCCGCACGCGCCTTGACAAGCTGGTTAAGCTCGCTCAGCTCGTTTGCCGTCATCCGGTAGCTTTCCATAAGACCGTCGACATAGAATCTGTATCCTCTTTCAGAAGGAACACGGCCTGCCGACGTATGGGGCTGCTTCAAATAACCCATATCCTCAAGCTCCGCCATCTCATTTCTTACCGTAGCGGAAGAAAATGCGATCTGACCGTTCTGCGTCAGATATTTGGAACCAACCGGTTCGCCGCCTGATATATAGGCGTCAATGATTGCGCGCAGAATAAGTTTTTTGCGCTCGCTCAAATCGCCTTCGCGACGTTCCATCTCCTTTTATCCACCCTTCATAGCCTGAATTTCAGTGAGCATATGACAGCCACAGTAGGCGCGGACACTTTCTGCGGATGTTCTGACTTACCGGAATATCGGCGTTAAAATCAGTTCGTTAGCACTCTCGGACGTCAAGTGCTAAACGCTGAATAAAATTTACCATTTTTTCAGGATAAAATCAACACTATTTTGCGTATTAAATGTTAACATTATATTAATTAATTCTCTTCTGAGTAAGAGAGCGCCAAACGGCTTTACTTTTTTCCTTTTTTATGGTACAATACTGTAAAGCTTTCAGCTTTACAGCAGCAAGTTTCGGTTCGCCGTCACCGACGGCGATTTTGCAAGCAAAACCCCGAAACATTGCGGTTTTGCCTAAAGCTGCAGTATGGATGACCGTAAAGCTTTCAGCTTTACAGTAGCAAGTTTCGGTTCGCCGTCACCGACGGCGATTTTGCAGGAAAGAATCCCGAAACGTCGCAGTTCACTCAGACCTTATGGAATATTTTTCAAATACTTTACATATATTACCCGAAAATCTGTTTTTCTGCGTCTCCGAGATCCTGAAAAACAAAATCGGGGCGGCTTTCGGGAGCAGCGCTGTTCACATCTCGGACGGAAGTTTCTCCGGACAGCACAAGGCAGGCAGTGACACCGTAGTTTTTCCCCATGGCTATATCAGTGTAAAGGCGGTCTCCGAAAATGCACATCCGACTGAGGTCTGTGCCTGATTTTGCGGATATCATATCTATTGTGGGCTTGTAAGGCTTGCCGAGATATACCGGCACTGCTCCGGTAGCCGCCGTGACAAAAGCCGATACCGCTCCGCTGTCGGGAATGAATCCGTTCTCGGTTGGACAGTTGAGGTCGGGATGAGTCGAGAAATACTCAGCTCCACCGCGCACGTAGGTGCATGCGCGTTCAAGCTTCCGGTAGTCAAGCGAAGTGTCAAAGCTCGTCACAACGATGTCGGCGCTCCCGTCGGTGCCGTCAGAAAGTCTGATTCCATTTTCCACGAACTCCCGGCGCAGCTCATCCGTACCGACGAGATAGACTTTTTTTCCGCACCTTTCCCGTCGGAGGAATTCCGCCGTGACATCTCCTGACGTCATGATTTCATCGGGCTGCGGTTTAAAACCCATTCGGCCAAGCTTTTTCAGATAAAATTCGTGTACATGGGAGGCGTTGTTCGTAAAAAAGAGAATTCTTTTTCCATTTTTTCTGAGCCGCCGGATAAAGTTCACCGCACAGCCAAAAACGTTTTCTCCTAAATATATTGTTCCGTCCATGTCGAAAATAAACAGCTGTTTTTCAGAAAGTATTGTTGTCTGCTTCATTTTATGTATATCCTCCGAATCTTCACCGTGCAGCGGCAATATGGACCGGAACCGGAGTCTGTCTGAAAAGACGATCTCCTTGAAAAGGCGATTGCCTATAAAGGCGGCGGTCATTCATTGCGGTCTGTAGGGGCACGCTGAAAATATTCTGCGTTGCCGGATTATTATACACTTACAAATGAAAAATGTCCACCTTTTTTTAAATCGGAGCAACGCTCCTGCGCTTGCGAACGATTGCAACCTACGCAGAGAGCGTTAGCTCCTCAGGGTTTCAGTGGGAGATTATAACTCCCACTGAAGCCTTGAAGTGGAACC